>JAZBOD010000185.1:0-2483 GCA_036350955.1 Desulforhopalus sp.
CCGGTCTAACACGAGCAATCACCTTGACTTTACGGCAAGGCCAGTGGCAATGAATTGACTTAGGTCAAAGCAGGAAAAGAAACTTCACTTATGCTAATAGATCCTCGTCCTCTTAGGGCGTTTGCCGATTGGCTGCGGGCGAGCACTCCAGAATCTCTAACTGAGCAATACCAGCTGGTAACTAAAAGGACCAAATATCATGACCACCGAGCCTGAAACAGCCTGTGAAACCATAGAAATTTCCGAAGGCGATATCCTCGAAGCGATGAAGGAGATCGAAGGCTATATCGACATCAGCCCCGGCGACTTTCAAGAGATCTTCCACATCGCCTATCGCCACGCGCTGCGTCGGCTGAGTGACTCCCGCAGGGCAGCCGATATCATGACCTGCCCGGTGCAGTGCCTCAGTATTGAAATGGACCTGATCGAGGCCGCCAGCCTTCTTGCTGACAACAGGATCTCCGGCGCACCGGTGATCAATGGTGATGGCAGGGTTGTCGGGGTGGTCTCGGAAAAGGATTTTCTGGCGAAAATGGGGGTCGCCGGCAGCACGACCTTCATGCAGATCATCGCCCACTGTTTGAACAACAAGGGGTGTATCGCCACCCTGCTGCGCAATCACCAGATCGAGGAAATCATGACGGCGCCGGCGATAACCGCCCCGGCCGAAATCAGCCTCACCAAGATTTCCGTACTTTTTAAAGAAAAGCAGATCAACCGTCTGCCCATCGTTGACCGCACCGGCAAGCCACTTGGCATTGTCACCCGAACCGACCTGGTCCATGCCAGCTGCACCACCGTCAGCAGTGGGGTGATCGTATGAAAATTTTCGAAAAGATGCGCGGCGGTGGGCAGAGTCCGCCCCGGGTTGGCATGACTGAGGTGTTCTGGTCCTGGCTGGGCAGTTTTATCGGTGTCGCCGCGGTTGCCCTGATCCACTATGGTCTTCTTGATCAGCAGGGGCTGCTGCTCATCATTGGCTCGTTTGGTGCCTCGGCAGTGTTGATATACGGCGCGGTGCGCAGCCCTCTTGCCCAGCCGCGTAACCTGCTCGGCGGCCATATCCTTTCTGCATTTATTGGGGTAACGGCTCAGCAGCTGTTTGGCGGTGAGCCGTGGCTGGCGGCAGCCTTGGCGGTTTCCCTGTCGATTGCCCTGATGCATCTCACTGCCACCCTTCATCCCCCGGGTGGCGCAACCGCCCTGATTGCGGTGATCGGCGGGGAGAGCGTTCACCAACTCGGCTACCTCTATCTCCTCATACCGGTAGCCCTGGGGGCTTCGGTTATGTTGCTGGTGGCACTGATCGTCAACAATTTGGCGAAAAGTCGCAAATATCCCGAATTTTGGATGTAGTGGGGCCGAATTTATGTATTGTCACCTCAGATTCTGGCGGAAGAGGGGTAATAAGCGAGGGAAACGCCCATCGGAGCGTTTACCCGATCAACGATCAACCGGTTAGACGCTGATGGCAAAATTCGCCCTGCTGCTCCTGTTTCTCGGTCACCTGGCGGTTGATACCTGTCAGGGTATCCTGCCGGTGGTCATGGCCAGACTTAAAGAGGTCTTCGAACTCAACTACTTCGAGATCGGGGTGATGATGATGGTGCTCAATCTCACCTCATCGGTGATCCAGCCGGTTTTCGGGATTATTTCCGACCGGTGGAGTACCGGTTGGTTTGTGCCGGTAGGTATACTCTGGACCGCCGTGGCCATGGGGTTGGTCGGCTTGGCGCCCAGCTACGCGGTTGCGGTTCTGCTGGTGACTCTGGCAGGGCTGGGCACCGCCGCCTTTCATCCCCGGGCGATGATGGCCGTCTATCTGGTCAGTGGCAACCGGCGTGGCCTGGGGGCGGCCATCTTCTCCACCGGTGGAAACCTTGGTTTTGCCCTTGGACCGGTGGTGGGTACCCTGCTGGTACTGGGAGTCGGCCTGCACGGTACCCTGTGGTTGATCCCCCCGTGCCTTGTGCTGTTTCTGCTGGTAATCTTCTTCCCGAGTGATTTTTTGCGCCGGCAGGCAACCAAAAAAAACACTGTTCCCGGCGGCACCTCTACAGCCATTCCCTGGGTCCCGTTAACCGCCCTCTGTCTGATTGTCACCCTTCGTTCCTGGGTCTATATGAGCAGCATAACCTATCTGCCGCTGCTTCTGCAGAGTCGTGGCATCACCCTGGCCTCGGGCAGTCTGGTCCTGACGGTTTTTCTCGCCTGTGGCGCCGTCGCCGGGCTCTACGGTGGCCATCTCTCCGACATCTTTGGCCGCAAGATCGTCATTATCGGCAGCTCTCTGCTCTTTCCCGTCCTGGCAGGAATAATGCTCCTGATGGACGGCCCCCTCCTCTGGCTTCTCGCCGGTGCTTCCGGTGCGGCGCTGCTGGCCTCTTTTTCGGTGACCATAGTCCTTGCCCAGGAACTCCTGCCCGACCGCCTTGGTCTGGCTTCGGGCCTGATCCTTGGTCTCGGTTTTGGCACCGGTGGCC
>JAZBOD010000186.1:0-10880 GCA_036350955.1 Desulforhopalus sp.
AAGACCGAATTCTGGATATTCTTCTCCCTCAGGGGCCGGGAACACCGGCAGCGATGGGGCCGGAAGGGGATAACTCGTTTACCCTGAGTGGCAGGAATCTGCCGGCTCGGCAGGAAGATGACAATTCGACCAGGGAAAAATTCCGCCGGATGCTCCGCGATGGGAAACTTGATGACCGGGAACTGGAGGTGGCGCTCAGTGAATCGAAGTCGATGCCGATGGTCGAAATCATGAGCGCCTCAGGCATGGAGGATATGCAGAAGAACCTTCAGGATGCTTTCAGCAAACTCTTCCCCCGCAAAAAGAAAAAGCAGCGAATGAAGGTCCCGGAGGCTCTGGAAGCGACGCAAAAGGAGGAGATGGAGCGGCTGGTCGATATGGAACGGGTGGTCAAGGAGGCCTTGCGGCGCACCGAGGAGTCGGGAATTATTTTCCTTGATGAAATAGACAAGGTTGCCACCCGCAACAGTGGCGGTCACGGCCCCGAGGTCTCCCGCGAAGGGGTCCAGCGCGACCTGCTGCCGATCGTCGAGGGGGCAACGGTGAGTACCAAGCACGGGATGGTGAAAACCGATCACATCCTGTTTATTGCCAGCGGTGCCTTCCACATGAGCAAACCCTCCGATCTGATCCCCGAGTTGCAGGGACGCTTCCCGATCCGGGTTGAATTGCATCCCCTGGGAAAAGAGGAGTTTGTACGGATTCTTACCGAACCGGAAAATGCCCTGGTCAAACAGTATGTGGCCTTGATGAAAACCGAAGGGGTTACTTTGGAGTTCACCGATGAGGCGGTGGAAGAAATTGCCGCGATAGCAGTAGAAGTAAATGAAAAGACAGAAGAAATAGGTGCAAGGCGGCTGCATACCATTATGGAGCGGGTGCTTGACACCCTCTCCTTTGAAGCGTCTGAACGGCAATCGGAAAAATTTGTGGTGACCGCCGAGTATGTGCGCGAGCAGCTTTCATCGATAGTGAAAGACCAGGACCTCAGCCGATATATTCTTTGATCGGTTCGGGTGGTAAAGGAGCGGTGGACTGATGTTCTTGAAATTTTTCCACGGGAAAAAGGCTTCGTCCGAAGGGACGGCCGTCCAGGCCGGGCGGGTCCGTGGCATCGACCCGGAGATGAACTACTGCCCGGTATGCCAGGACGAGTACCGCATTGATATCACTATCTGCGCCGTTTGCGGTGCCACCCTGCACAGCGGATCTGAGTATCTTGCGCTGCAGAGCGCCAAGGAGCAGGCGCTTGCGGGAAGGAGCATGGTTCTTGCCCCGGACGAGGAGATGGTCGATCTCCGCCGTGCTCCGCTCCAGGAGGTTAAGGCTCTGCAGAACATCCTGGCCGCTGAGCGGATTCCAGCGGTGATCAGCGGTGATGAGGCCGGGTGCGGCAAAGGCTGCCGCGGTCCGGAGATGCATCTGCTGATCCGCGCCAGCGACCTTCCCGCGGCCACCGAGATTCTCACCAGAGAGTACATCAAAAGCACCGCCCTGGAGAGCCATGACCTCCGCCAGGCCCGCGCTGCGCTCAACGATCAGCATCCTGAAACCCTTTGTCCGGCCTGCGGCTGTCGCTTTCCGACCACGGTCGGCGCCTGTCCGGAGTGCGGTCTCTGTTTCGACTGATCTGCCTTTACCGGCTCACTGGGTTTTGCCGTTACCGGCCTCCCAGCGTTTTTTCCTCGGCTCAATGACGATGGGTTTTTTCGCAAAGCTCACCGCCCGGTATTTGAGAATCTCTTCGAGGTTGTCAGTGAACTGGCGGCAGGGGCGGATGGTCAGATCTTTGAGAATCTCGACATCAACCTCACCCTGACCGGGAAAATGGATGGTAAGCAGCACCGGGCAGGCACCGTGGAACATGTAGAATACCTTTTTCATCTTTTCCAGCTGCTGCCGGGACAACTGGTCCGCTTCCAGGCGGATTCTCGCTGATTCGGTGTATTTCTCTCTGGCTGCGGCGAGGCTGTCAATGTTCTCGGCGATCAGTTTCGGGCCGCGCTCATCCTGCTGGACAATCCCCTGGATAATCACCGGCTCGGTAGAACTGAGCAGTTCTTCGCAGCGGCTGTAGACTTCTGGAAAAACCACAACCTCCACCGACTCAAAAATATCCTCGATGGTCAGAAAGGCCATCGGTTCGCCTCGTTTGGACCGGTGCTTCTTGAAGGTACGGATCAGGCCGCCTACCCGTACCGGTTGCTCGTCGCCCCACTCTTTGAGGTTACCTAAGGGGCAGTCGACCACGGTGTTGATCTCGGGGAGAGCGTCATCGAGGGGATGGCCGGTAATGTAAAAACCGACCGTCTCCTTTTCCAGGGCAAGTTTCTTCAAGTCATCCCATTCGGGAATATCCGGCATGATGATCGCCGCCGCCTCTGTATGTCCCTGGGGAGGCGGGGCCAGGGAGAAGAGAGAGAGCTGGCCGCTCTGCAGATCGCGCTGCACCGCTTTGGCCTGATCCATCAGTTTGTCGAGAACGGCGGCATACTGGGCTCGGCGGTAGCCGAGGGAGTCGAAGGAGCCGGATTTGATCAGGCTTTCGATCACCCGGCTGTTGACCCGGCGCGAATCGACCCGATTGCAGAAGTCGCTCAAGGAGGTATATCTGCCTTTTTTTTCCCGCTCTTCGATCAGCGAATCGAGGGCTGACTCGCCGACATTTTTTACCGCCGCCAGGCCAAAGCGGATCCGGTCATTGATGACACTGAAATCCTTGATACTTTCATTGATGTCCGGTGGCAGGACCTCGATGTTGTGCTCGCGGCATTCGTTGATGTAAAGGACCACCTTGTCGGTATTGTTCATGTCGCAGGAGAGCAGTGCGGCCATAAACTGCGGCATGTAGTGGGCCTTCAGGTAGGCGGTTTGATAGGCGATCAGGGCGTAGGCGGCGGAGTGGGATTTGTTGAACCCGTAGCCGGCAAATTTGGCCATCAGATCGAAGATATATTGTGCCTTGTCCGCCGGGTGCCCGTTTTTTTCCGCCCCGTCGAGAAACTTTTGCCGCTGCTGGGCCATCTCCTCTTCGTTTTTCTTGCCCATCGCCCGACGCAGGATGTCGGCATCCCCGAGGGAGTAACTGGCGAGGATATTGGCGATCTTCATCACCTGTTCCTGATAGACGATAACCCCGTAGGTCTCCTCAAGCACATGTTTGATTTCCGGCAGAGGAAAGTTGGCTACCCGGCGGCGGTGCTTGGTTTCAACGAAATCATCGACCATGCCCGAATCGAGTGGGCCGGGACGGTAGAGGGCGACCAGGGCGATCAGGTCACTGAACTGTTCCGGAGCCATTTTAACGAGCAGTTCGCGCATCCCGGAACTTTCCAACTGGAAAACTCCCTGGGCGTCACCACGACAGAGCAGAGCAAAGGTCTTGACGTCATCCATCGGAATCGCATCGATATTGAGATCGATGCCGATATCCTTTTTGATGTGCTTGATGGTCTTGTCGATTACCGTCAGGGTCTTCAGGCCGAGAAAATCGAACTTGATCAGTCCGGTCATCTCGGTATGCTTCATGTCGTACTGGGTCAGGGTCTCCTCATTGCTGCCCCGGCAGGTCGGCAGATAGTGGGTCATCGGCCCGGGAGAGACAACCACTCCTGCGGCGTGGGTCGAGGTGTGCCGGGCCAACCCCTCCAGGGTGATTGAGACCTTGAGCAGCTCGTCAATCCGCGGGTCGAGGTCGGCCATTTCCTGGAGTTTCGGTTCCTCGGCCAGGGCCTTTTTAATCGTCATTTTCAGTTGATCGGGGACCAGCTTGGCCACCTTGTCAACCTCGCCAAAGGGAATGTCCAGTGCCCGCCCGACATCACGGATCACCCCCCGCGCCTTCATCGAGCCGTAGGTGACGATCTGGGCGACATGTTCGGCTCCACCGTACTTTTGCCGGACATAGTCGATCACTTCACCACGCCGTTCCTGACAGAAGTCAATATCGAAGTCCGGCATCGACTTCCGTTCAATATTGAGAAAACGCTCGAAGATCAGGCCATAGGGAAGAGGATCGATATTGGTGATCCGCATGCAGTAGGCGGCAAGGCTGCCAGCCCCTGAGCCCCGCCCGGGACCAACCGGGATATCGCGATCCTTCGCCCAGTTGATGAAGTCGGCGACGATCAGAAAATAGGCGGGAAAACCCATCGATATGATCACCTCAATCTCGGTCTGCAGCCTAGCGGTATAGCTGGTTTCCTGCTCCGGGGTAAATCTGCCGGCCTGGCGCATTTCGCTGAACCGTGCTTTCAGACCATCCCAGCAGGCCTTACTGAACATCGAGTCGAGGGTTTCCCCCTCGGGAACCGGAAAATTGGGAAAGTAATAGTCGCCAAAATTGATTTCGAGATTACAGCGATCGGCGATTTCCCGGGTTGTCGCAATCGCTTCCGGACAGTAGGCAAAACGCTCCTTCATCAATTCCGGCGATTTGAAATAGAGTTCATCGGTTTTGAAGCGGAACCTTTTCGGGTCATTGATGGTTTTTCCGGTCTGGATGCAAAGCAGAAGTTCGTGGGCGTGGGCCTCCTCCTGGTTGAGGTAGTGGCAATCATTGGTGGCAACCAGTTTAATGCCCAGTTCGGCACCGAGCAGGTTGAGGCCGTCGTTGACTTTTTTCTGCTCGGCAAGGCCGTTTTCCTGAATCTCAAAGTAGAACCGATCACCAAAAATTTCTAAAAATTCCTTGGCCTTTCTTCGGGCTGCGTCGAGATTGTCCTTGCCGATGCAGAAGGGGATCTCGCCGTGCAGGCAGGCGGACATGGCGATGATTCCCTCCTGGTACTCCCTGAGAGTGGCCATGTCAATCCGCGGTTTGTAGTAGAAGCCTTCGAACTGGGCGATACTCGCCATTTTCATCAGATTCTGGTAGCCGGTATGGTTCATGGCGAGGAGGATCAGGTGGTAGGCCACCTGTCCGTCCACCGGTTTTTTCAGCCGCATGTCGCCGGGGGCAACATAGAATTCACAGCCGATAATCGGTTTTATCCCGGCTTTTTTGGCCTTGGCGTAGAATTCGAGAGCCCCGAACATTGCACCATGATCGGTAATCGCCACGCTGTCCATCTCGAATTCTTTGCATTTATTGAGAAGGTCGGCGATGCGGATCGCTCCATCGAGAAGGCTGTACTGGGTATGGACGTGAAGATGGGTGAAGTCTGCGGTCATCGGATCCGGGGAACTTGAGATGAATGTCAACCATCGGCAGGGGATGGGTGCCGTTGATGCGGAGATTGGCCGAGTACATTTCACCCGGTTGGGGCATAGTAGTTGCTTTTTCGAGTCAATGCAACAGCCTTGATGAATTTTCTTAAGATATTAAAATAAAAGGGTATTTTGTAATTATCAATCTTTTCGCCTAGCCTGCCTGGCCCTGCCTCCAACTGCGTCGCATCAACCAGCAGCCCATTGTAGGGTGCGCACCGCGCACCAACCAGCAAGGCTCCATAAGAGGCACTAAAATGGTGCGTATGATGCACCCTACGCCAAAGACCATGCCGTCTGCGTCGCCGCCGTGCCAGGACCAGTGGTGAACAATGCTGAAATCTCTCATGTTGGTTGTGACATGGAGGGTATAGGAAAAGCACTTTGCCCAGACGAATCGGTCTTGATTCCGGTTACCAGCATGCGGCAAGACCTGACGGTCTGCCGGTCTTGGTATCAGGGCGGGGGGAATTCGGGGAGGGTGAGGTGACTGCCGGTGGTTTACCTGTTCTGCGGCGGCTGTTCGTCATCACCTTTATCTTCGGCCATTCGCCGCTCTCTCTCAATATTGAACCGTTCCCGGATCTTGGCATAGGGAACCAATGCTGTTTCTCGTTCGGACGGGGTGAGAAAGGATTCCAGTTTGGTCTTCAAAACCACCGGATTAATCTCGGAGTTGATGGCGATCACCCCTTCCATGATGATTTTCTGGAGGAGAAGTTCCTGGTTGGTCCGCTCCTTGACCGTTGCGGAAAAAGGCAGAAAGAAGAAGTTGGCAAAGATCAGTCCGTAAAGGGTCGAGGTCAAAGCGATGGGAATGGCCTTGAGAATCACCGATGTATCGCCGATTCCGCCGAGCATGGTGACCAGGCCAACCACCGAACCGATAATGCCAAAGGCCGGAAAATAATCGGCAATAGCCCGCAGCACCCGCTCAGAATCCTCTCTGCGCAGGCGGAAAAAGTACATTTCGGTGGTGAGAATATCCCGGATCTGTTCGATTTTGTACCCATCAACCAGGCAACCCAGGGCACGGCGGAGAAAAAGTACCGTGGTTTCACTCTCCTGCTGCTGCAGGGTGAGGATACCGTCCATCCTTGAGCGGATCGACAGGTCAATCAGGACGTTGATGATTTCGGTTTCTCGCTTAATCGGCCGGCGATAGGCGGTGTAGAGCACCTTGCTGACGTTGTTCAACTGCTCAAAGCGAAAACTGAGCAGGGTTGCCGAGGCGGTTCCCCCGAGGACAATCAGCAGGCCGGATATGTTGAGATAAAGACCAAGGTTGCCATGGATCAGGAAACCGACCAGAAAGAGTCCGCTGGTGAGCACCAGCCCTGCAAGGTTTTTATTTTTCATGCCTGTCGGTCAATCACCGGAGGTTTTCTGCCGTCGCCGTTTCCGGCTGCGGCAGTCGTTTACTGACGATTATCTCTACCCGGCGATTCCGGGCACGATTTTCCGCCGTGGTGTTGGGCAGTATCGGTCGGTAGGACGAGTAGCCGCTGACCACGAACTGATTGGGGTTCATGCCCATCTCGTCGATGAGATATCGGGCGACGGTGCTCGCTCTGGCCACCGACAGTTCCCAGTTACTCTCAAACCGTTGCGAACGCATCGGCACGTTGTCGGTGTGGCCGACTATGTTGATCATATAGGGGGTATCGCGGATTACTGCCGCCACTCTGAGCAGTGATTGGCGGGCGGTTTCGGAAAGAGTACTCTGGCCGAGAGCAAAGAGCAGATCACTGGTCAGGATGATCCGCATCGTCTTGTCCGGAACAACATCTATCGAAGCAATTTTCTCGAGTTCTTCAGTTTCCAGATCCCCTTGGCCGAGGGCAAACATTTCCCGAAAACTTTCCCGGCCGGTGGTCGGGGGAGGTTCCGGCAGCAGGGGGCGGGGTTCGCTGACCTCTTCACCCGGAGAGGGAAGCGGGTCAGCGACCAGGGGGGGAGGCGAGGTTTCAGCTGAGGGCTCGATCAGTACGGCAATGGTTTCTTGGAGCGGTGCTTGTATCTGGTCGGCGGCGAAAAGATCGGCCTCTTCTCGTTCAGCCGCATCTTCAGGCCGGGCGGCTGGGTGGGTCGGAGCGTTTTCCGGGGCAGTCGCGGGTTCGACTGTTTCAACCTTTTTAATTGTTCCGCCGGTGATCAAAGGAAGCGACGGGGAAATCGGCGCAAAGGGGAAGGCCGCGTCGCTGTCGAGGCTCTGCAGGGCTTCGGTCGTGTCACCGCCGATGATTTCCGGTTCAGGTTGACCGAGAAAGTCCTGTTTTGCCGACTGATAGATATACATCGACAGGAAAAGGATGAACATCGTCATCATCAGGTCGGACCAGGCTATAGACCAGTGTGATGGCCGGGGCAGGGTGGAGGGGTAGGGGTGCTCCTCGGCAATATTGGTCATATTGTCGGGAAAGCGTCGCTCGATGTTGAGCGATGACCGCCTCAGGTAATGGCCTAGAGGTATCCCCGGGGGTATAGTGCCCTCTTCCGACACCCACCTCCGCTCAGGGTTGGCGGCTAGAGGATCCTGATCCTTGTTGGGCATTGTTGCTGGTGACTGGAGTTCAAGAAAAAAGAGGAGATCCTCGAGGGGATCACTCTGTTACAGACTCTGCCGTACTGCAAGGTTGACTGCTGGTTACCGTCCACCCACACCTCATTCGTCCCTGATCAGTTTACCTGTCAAAGCCAACGAGATCTCAGCGGTCTGTGTAAACCAACCTGAAGCATTGGCGATAGTTTCCCCGGGGCATGCAGTTTTTGTTGCCTCCCGGTATACTCTTCCCACTGCTGATCTTATCGGTTGAGAAGAGAAAAAGTATAGGAGACTGCCCCTGGTTAGAATACCGGCTTGAAATCGAAGAAGTGACGGGTCTCCAGTTTCCGGTAGGTCCGGGTTTCGCCGCGGGCGACAAAAGAGGTGGTTATCGCCCCGTTCGCGGTAAAACGTACTCCTTCGAGGAATTCGCCATCGGTGATTCCGGTTGCGGCAAAAGCGACCTCTTTGCTTCTGATCAAGTCCTGAGTCCGAAAAATTTTTTCGAAATCGGTGATGCCGTGTCGAGCAGCCTCTTTCTTGTCCCGGTCATTTTCGTAGAAAATCTTCCCTTCGATATAGCCACCCAGGCAACTGATGGCTGCGGCAACCGCCACGGCCTCCGGGGCGTAACCGTAGCCGATGTAGATATCGGCCTTTTCCCCGGTGATTGCCGCCAGACAGCCGGAAACTTCACCTTCATCGATCAGTTTGATCCGGGCGCCACAACTCCGTACTTCGTGAATGAGTTGTTTGTGGCGGGTCTGGTTAAGGATGCAGACGGTGACATTTTCGGTATATTTGCGCAGAGATCTGGCGACCCGCTTGACGTTGATAATTGGCGGCTGATTGATATCGATAACTTCACCAACCTGAGGGCCGACCACCATCTTGTACATATTCAGGTTGGGCACTGATTGGATCGAGCCGGCTCTGGCAATCACGGCATAGGAGGTGGAGTTGTTTTTGCCATCGGCTGCGGAACGGTACGCCTCCAGAGCGATGGCCATAATATCGACCTTTTCCGTACCCCTGCCGATGATTTCGGGAAGCTGAAAGGCATCACTGCGGTTGAGGAATCGATCGTTTACCAGTACTCCGGATATGTTGAGCCGGTTGAGGGTCTTGGTTATCGCTTTTCGGGTCTGATTGAGAATATCGATGTGATCACCGAGGCCCTGTACCCGCGCTGCGGTGAGAGCGGCAATTTCCGTGGCGCGGACGATTTCCATCCCGTAGTTGGTGTCCATGATCGGCTCGCTAGTCGAGGGTTGTGGCCACTGGTCGGCGGAGACCATTCTGCTCAGCCGATTCCAGGAGAAGTTGAATGATTTTGTCCCGTTCGGCCATTAGCGTTTTCCCGGCAATGGTGTCTTTGATTTTCATCGGCTGGGAAAATTCATCGATCAGTTCAATGTCGAGAGGAGCCGACTCCAGTTTGCGTTCCGCCTCCTTGATCTCATCCGGGGTTGGCAGAATGATTCCGTATAACTGGTGCGGAGTGTGGACCAGGGAGTGACCGCGGTTATAGTAGGCCGCGGCAAATCCGCCATCGACATTGATGGCCACCCCGTCTTCGCTGGCCATATGCAGACCCTTGCGATAGTTCACCGGGGTATGGCCGTAAATAACCCGCTTGACCCCAAATTCCTGCTGCATTTTCTTTTTGAATTGACCACTCTGCATATTTTCCCGCCAGTAGAGATTTTGCTCCACATGGGTTTCCGGGTCGTTGCAGAAGTACCGTTCAAAGGTTTTCATCGCATGTTTGCCGAAAAAGGGTGATTTCGGTCCGCACCAGAGATAGAAGAACAGCGCCTGATCTTCCGGCTGTTGGCCTTTTCCCTGCAGGTAGTTTTTGCCGACCCGGTCGATAGTACTCTGAATATAGCTGAGCAGATTTTTCCCTTTTCGGCCGAGGAATTCTTCAAAATCCCCGGAGACGGTTGAGGGGACCAGGGCATGGATGTTCAGAAAATTGTTTTGAATATGGTAGGTCTTCCCTTTACTGAAGAGAAACCGCAGCAGTCTTTTCAGGCGGCTGTTGGTGGTGAACTGCTCGGTAAGGTCGTTGATGATCTCTTCTTCTTCGCGGCTTAGTGCACCGGGGTTGTCGAGATCAAGTGTCGGAAAATGGGTGTCGTTGAGGGCCGTAGTGTCATGGTTCCGCAACATCTCCGCCAGGCGGTCGAGCCAGAGTCGTGGTGCCATTTCGTACTCGGGAAAATCACGAATAGTCTGTTCTTCAAGTTTAAACTGGATTATCGCCAGGGCCTTTTCCATCGAGCGACCCTTGTTGGTTTTCGCCTTGAATTTACCGGTTACCCTTTCCGCCGGGTAGGTTCTCTCGGCAAATTCGGCAAGCTTATCGCTGTTGAATCTCAGTCGCTCAAGAAACTGGAAGTGATCGTAACGGCAGGTGATCCGCATTGCTTCGGCGACCAGCGAACGATTGCCGGATGCCGCCCCCATCCAGAGGATATCGTGGTTGCCGTAGACGTAGTCAACCATATCCCGGTAAAAATGGGAGGAGAGGATCCGAAAAATTTTGTCAGGTTGCGGGCCCCGGTCAAAGACATCGCCTAAGACCTGGATGCGGTCGAGCAAAACCTGGCGGATGGTATGGGAGAGGTGGGCAATAAGCCGGTCTGAAATGACCTTTTCCTCAAAAATCGGATCAGGAACCGGCAGACCGGAAAGCAGTCGACTGATTACATCACGAAATTCAGGACGGAAAATCTCATTGCCGTGTCGGCGAATATTGGTGAGCTTGTATTTTAAGATCGATACCAGGCAGAGGATGACATCCTGCATGTCCATCTGGATCAAATCATCAGGCAGATAGTGCATCCGCCGGATAATCTTGGTGAGATATTGGATTTTTTCCGAGCTGAAGGTGCTCGGCAGTGCCTCTCGGCAGGTCTGGTAGAGCATACCGAATCGGCCGCGGAGAATCGACTTGAAACGATCGCCTTCGCCGTGCAGATCGCTGATCCACAGGGTCGTTGGTATGTTCGACTGGAGTTCCAGTTCTATATCAAGCAATTTGCTGGCCAGTCGGTCAATTTCACTGACCCGGATATTCGCCACTCTTCCCTGGATCGTTTTTGGTTTTGTCTTAGCCATC
>JAZBOD010000187.1:0-3175 GCA_036350955.1 Desulforhopalus sp.
CCGCCCACGAACAGGGCAAATTCTGGGAATACCATGACCGGCTTTTTGCCGAAAGCGAACTCAACGAGGCCCTGCTCACCAAAATCGCCCAGGATCTCGGCCTCGATCTCGCCCGCTTTAATCAGGCGCGGGAGTCGGCGCCGATCCAGGCTAAGGTGCAAAAAGATCTGGTCGATGCCCAGCAGGCCGGGGTTACCGGGACTCCGACTATTTTCATCAACGGCCGCCTGCCCAAGCAGCGGAATCTCGAGACCATTCAGGCTATCATCGACGATGAACTGCGCAAGCTCGGCAAAAGCTAAGCCCGGAATGCAGCAGGAGCTTACCGCCAGAGAACTGCATTTTGCCGATAACGGCAATGCCTGCGCACTTTACGGCGAGTTGAACCGCAATCTCCTCACCCTGGAAAAAAGCGCCGGGGTGGTGATCAATGCCCGGGGCACCACCCTGCGGATTACCGGTTCCGCCCATGCCGTCGAACTGACCGCCGAACTGCTCGGGCAACTCTACGAACTGATCAGCCGCGGCTACCCGGTATACAGCACCGATTTCGCCTTTGGCCTGCGGATTCTTGAAGCGACCCCCCGGGCACGCCTGGACAAGATCTTCCTCGACAAGGTCTACGTCACCACCCAGAACCGGGTAGTTTCGCCGAAAACCACCAATCAGAAGATCTACATCGACGCCATCCGCAACAACGATATCGTCTTCGGCATCGGCCCGGCGGGGACCGGAAAAACCTATCTGGCGGTGGCGATGGCGGTCTCCGCCATGACCAGCGGTGCGGTCCGCTCGATCATCCTCACCCGGCCGGCGGTGGAGGCCGGGGAAAAACTGGGCTTTTTACCCGGTGATGTCGCCCAGAAGGTCAACCCCTATCTACGCCCCCTGCACGATGCCTTAAACGATCTGCTTGGCCTGGAACGGGCCCAGGAACTGATCCAGCAGGAGGTGATCGAAATCGCCCCGCTGGCCTTCATGCGCGGCCGTACCCTGAGTAATGCCTTTATCATTCTCGATGAAGCACAGAACACCACCCGGGAGCAGATGAAGATGTTTCTCACCCGGATGGGCTTTGATTCCCAGGCGGTGATCACCGGTGACAGCACCCAGGTCGACCTGCCTGCCAAACAGCAGTCCGGGCTGCTGCAGGCGAAAAAGATCCTCGCCAATATTGAAGGGATCCGTTTCTGCAGTTTTTCCAAGGCCGATGTGGTCCGCCACCCGTTGATCCAGAAGATAATCAACGCCTACGAAAAACAGTAGAGGAGAGCCCTTGGCCTGCCAAATCCGCAACGACTATCCGCCGACCCGCCTCCCCTTGGGCTGCCGGCGCCTGCAAAGGGAGGCCGACTGGCTGCTCGACCAGTGCGGCATGGCTGGCTGGCAGATGGCCGTCCGCCTGGTTGACGACCAGGAGATGGCCCGGCTGAACGGGGCATACCGCCAGCAGGATAAACCGACCAATGTCCTCGCCTTTCCCCTGGCCGACGGTATTGACCCCGGCCTTGCCGGCCTGCCGTTTCAGGAGCTTGGCGATGTGGTGATCTCGGTTGACACCGCCCTCCGCGAAGCCCTGCTTTACCAGCAGAGTTTACCCGAGCGGCTGCGCCGGTTGCTGATCCACGGCCTGCTCCATCTGCTCGGCATGGACCATGAACGTTCAGCTGAAGAAGAACACAAGATGCTCAGCAGGGAAAACCTCCTGCTGGGCCGACTGGAAAACTATCGGAGAACCATGATGACCACCCTAGCCGTCAATGTCGACCACATCGCCACCATCCGTCAGGCCCGGGGCGGGCGAGAGCCCGATCCAGTAACCGCCGCCGCCATCTGCGAACTTGCCGGTGCCGCCGGCATCGTCGTCCATCTCCGCGAGGACCGCCGCCACATCCAGGACCGCGATGTTTTTCTCCTGCGGGAAACGGTGCAGACCCGACTTAACCTGGAAATGGGTGCCAACAAAGAGATCATTGCCATCGCCCTGGAACTCCGCCCGGACATCGTCACCCTGGTTCCGGAAAAACGCCAAGAGCTGACCACCGAGGGTGGACTCGACGTCGCCAACCAGAAAAAAAAGATCGCCAAGGTGATCGAAAAGATGGCTAAAGCCGGCATTGCCGTATCGATCTTTGCCGACCCTGACCCGAAACAGCTGCAAGCCGCCCAGGAGGTCGGTGCGACCTTTGTCGAGCTGCATACCGGCCGGTACAGTGACGCGATCAGCGAGGAGGAGCAGCTCCACGAACTCCGGCTGATCGCCGAAGCGGCGCAGAGTGCCGCACAAGCCGGTCTGCGGGTCTGCGCCGGTCACGGCCTCAACTACCGGAACACCGCCGCGGTGGCGGCTCTTGAAAATATCGAGGAGCTCTCCATCGGCCATGCGATCATCAGCCGGGCCGCGCTCACCGGCCTCGACCAGGCGGTGCGGGAGATGCTGACCATCGTCCAGCGCGGTGCCCTGCTCCTCTAGCCGGACGGCGCCGCTTGACAATTGACAAGCGCCGAGCGACTATGGTAGAAAAAGCGCACTTGCCTGGTAACCGGGTTCAGACCCGGGTTAACCAAGCCTCTGCTGGACACCGGTGGACGACTACCTTGCCTGGATGGTGGAACTGGTAGACACCCGAGACTTAAAATCTCGTGGGCCTTGTGCCCGTGTCGGTTCGACTCCGACTCTAGGCACCATTTGTCGATCCAAGACAGTTCAAAGAAGTACAAAAAACCCGCATCCGGTAACGGTTTGCGGGTTTTTTATGTCTAGCAAGGTCCAAAGAAATACTATAGCGACTGGGCAAGAAAACGGGTAAGATAACGGGTAAGAGGCTACCCGTTTCGACATCTACCCGTTTCAAGACTATCTCGATATGGCTAAGCAAACAAAAGACCAATTAACAGATGCTTACGTAAGAAGTGCCAAACCCAAAGAACGTTCTTTCATGCTGAGAGACGGAGGGGGTTTGTATTTGATCATTGACCCTTCAGGCCGGAAATGGTGGAAGCTTCGGATGACTTTCGGAAGGAAAGAAAACTCATTCTCCCTTGGCGAATATCCAATTATAGGTTTAAAAGCAGCCAGAATTGAAAGAGACAAAAAAATTCGCGAAGCTGCTGAAGGTATCGACCCTGGGGCTGCGAGAAAGGCAGAAAAATCCAGGCAGGCAGGCGAAGGAAC
>JAZBOD010000188.1:0-4655 GCA_036350955.1 Desulforhopalus sp.
CCCTGGGTCAGCTGGAGAATCCGCCCAATATGCTGTTTTTCCGCCTGGGCAGTTATCTCCTGCAGGGTTGCCAGGCGCACCTTTTCTCTGCGTCCGCCGGCAATATGGGCAGGAAGATCGCTTCGCTGGACCACCCGGTCACTGGCCAGGGCCACGCAGCGCTCGACAATGTTGACCAGTTCCCGAACATTTCCTGGGAAAGAGTAGCTGAGCAAGGCCGCCACCGCCTCGGGACTGAAACGGACATCGACCCCGAGCCGGTCATTGAACCGCTCGAGAAAGGCGGCAAGCAGCAGGGGAATATCTTCCCGGCGCTGGCGCAACGGCGGCAGTTCCACCGGAATGACGTTAAGGCGGTAGTAGAGGTCTTCCCGAAAGCTGCCCTTTTTCACCTCCTTTTCCAGGTTCTTGTTGGTCGCCGCAATCACCCGGACATCAACGGCCACCGAGCCGGTGGCGCCAAGGCGCTCAAAGGTTCGCTCCTCAAGGACCCGAAGGATCTTGGTCTGGGTGAGCAGCGGCAGGTCACCTATCTCGTCGAGAAATATCGTTCCGCCATGGGCGAGGTCAAAACGCCCCGGCTTGCGGGCTTCGGCACCGGTAAAGGCCCCCTTTTCATAACCGAACAACTCGCTCTCGATTAACTCTTCCGGCAGGGCGGCACAGTTGACCCGGATAATCGGCCGTTCCCGGCGGCTGCTCTGGTAGTGGATGGTCGAGGCGATCAACTCCTTGCCGGTCCCCGATTCACCGAGGATCAGCACAGTGGAGTCGGTGCGGCTGACTTTGTCGAGCAGGGCAAAGATGGTCTGCATCGCCCGGCTCTCGCCAATAATATTCGGGCCGCGATAATAGTGGCTCAACTCCCTTTTCAAACGGATATTCTCTTCGGTGATTGACTGGAGCTGAAGGGCTTTGCCGACAATCAGCAGCATTTCGTCGAGGTCAAAGGGCTTGGTTATGTAGTCAAATGCGCCAAAACGCATGGCCGCCACCGCATCCTTGATGGTGCCAAAAGCGGTCATCATAATCACCGGGGTGGCCGGAGACTCGGCAAGACTCCTGGCCAAGATCTCCATGCCGCCAGCTCCCGGCAGGCGGATGTCGGAGATCACCAGGGAGAAACTGCCTTCAGCCAGGGCCTGCAGGGCCGCGTCGCCATCGGCCACCGCCAGGACGGTGTAGCCCTCGCCCCTTAAGGCATCGCTCAACGAGATCCGGAGAATCTTTTCATCTTCGACGACGAGTATGGCCTTGTTCATCTCTCCTCCGCAATGGTGAAGCGCACGGTGGTGCCCCGCCCCGGTTCGCTGACAATAGCGATCTCACCCTGATACTTTTTCACCAGCTCATAGACCATCCACATCCCGAGACCGGTCCCCTCACCCGCAGGTTTGGTCGAATAGAACAGTTCAAAAACCCTGGGCAGTTGCTCCGGGGGAATGCCGATGCCGCTGTCGGCAATACTGATCTCCACCTGGCCTCGGTGACGCCGGCCGGTGATGGTCAGAGTCCCGCCGGTGGCCATCGCCTGGATAGCATTGAGGGTGGTACACATCAGGATCTCCTCAAAATCACGGGGAGGCATGGCAAGCTTTACGTCCGGTTCCAGATGTTCCTCATAGCTGATCGCCTGTTTGCTCAGCCGGTAGTCGAGAAACTTCAAGACATTTTTCAGCACCTGGGCCACCTCAGCCCGTTTTTCTTCGCCCGCATGCCGACTGGCACTGCGCAGCAACTGGCTGACAGTCTTCTCGATACTGCTCAATCCCTCTTCGACCAGATCGAGATAGCTCTTGCGGAAACCGGGATCGTCGCCTTTGCGACGCAACAGCTGAACACAGTTGAACAGGCCGCCCAGAGGATTGTTGATCCGGTGGGCAACGCTGGAGGAGAGGACGCCAAGGGTGGCCAGCTTTTCCGAGTGGCGCAGCTGTTCATGGGCCAGTTTGGTCGCTTCATTGGCGGCCCGGATCCGGCGGACCATGGCATTATAACTTGTCGCCAGGTGGGCCATTTCATCACTGCCGATAACCGGAACAGTGCGCTCGCCCATCTCGACATCAACCTCGGCCAGGGCCTGGGAAAGATCAATGATCGGTTTGATGAACCGCCTGCTGAGCGAGTGGATAAGGATAAACAGGACGACCAGCACGGCCAGCGAGAGAGAGATGATCTGCAGCAGGATGGCGGTGACCTTCTCTTCAACCTCCTGCAGAGAGAGAGCAAAGAGCAGTACCCCCCAGCGCTTGCCCTCGATGGAAAGGGGGGCGGCAAAGGTGAAATGGGCTGGCCGATGGTCTTTTCCAGCGCTTCTCGCCATCTGCACCGCACCGGAGTCTACCGCCTGCTCGATCAGCTCAGTGCGGTAGATCTTGCCGAACTCGCTGAAGTCGTTATGGGAGATAACCCGCAGGGTCTCGTCGAGGACGGCAACAAAAAGCAGGTCGAGTTCGGGGTGGCGATAGAGTTCCCGCATATAGTTATCGATCAGGCCACCCTCCTCCACCAAGCCAAGTTTTTCGTAGATCAGTTCGTTGATGATCAGCGCACTGACCGTCTGGGCGAGAATCCGGCCCTGTTTTTCGGTGGCGCCATAAAGGGCCTGGCGGGTCATCATTGCCGCCAGCAATCCAAGTAACGTGGTGAGCAGCAACACCGCGGCAAAGGCGGCGATGATAAATTTTTGCTGCAGACTGCGCCCGATCAGCATCGCCCCTCCCTCAAAAGGCCAACGGCGGGTGGCAGGCCGTGCCACAGGTGGTGGGGACCTCGTTGATCATCTGCCGGATGCCGGCGTAGTCGCTATCGGAGGTAGCGACAAAGCCGCCCTGCAGGTCGGGATCGAGTTTGCCGAGGACCTCCCTTCCCGCCTCACTGGCATTCATCTCCAGC
This sequence comes from Desulforhopalus sp., assembly GCA_036350955.1. Classification (GTDB taxonomy): domain Bacteria; phylum Desulfobacterota; class Desulfobulbia; order Desulfobulbales; family Desulfocapsaceae; genus Desulforhopalus_A. Next base: position 2,896 of record JAZBOD010000188.1, read on the forward strand.
AGGGCATTACGGATCTTCTCGACCAGCGGGGCCGGGGTCTGGGGGGAAACCGCCACCGGACCGGTCGGGATGGGGTCGGAGGTGGCGATGATCTTCAGTCCGTAGGGAAGATAACGTTCGGCGGTGGAGAGGCGCAGGGCACCGGCATCAAACTCGCCGGCAATGACCTTTTTGGCGACGGTGTCGTGGTAATTGTAGTGGTGGTAGGTTTTCAGCTGATCGAGGTGAATTCCGGCCCAGGCAAGCATATAGCGGGGCAGGAGGTTGCCGGAGGTCGACCAGAGAGCGGCAAAGGCAAAGCGCCTGTCGACCAGTTGACCGAGTTCTTCGAGAGACATGTCGAGGTCGGTGACGATTACCGAACGGAAGAAGGTCTCCCCCCGCCCGGTTTTGCTGCGGGCAATGGGCAGGGCACCGTAGCGTTTGGCAGCGTCGAGATAGGTCAAGGCACCAAGCAGGGCAAAGTCGGCTCGGCCGCTGCCCAGGCTGTTCACCACTCCCTGGTAGCTCTTTTCCATCTGCAGTTCAACCGGCAGTCCGGTCACCGCACTCAGGTAGTCAGCCAGAGGCTGGTAACGTTCATAGGCGATAATCGGGTTGTCACGGGGGAGAATACCAAAAAATATTTTCCGGCTCTCCCCGGGCTGCTGCGCTTTTCCCCCCGCATCGGCGGCGGTTGCCTCGATTCGGTTGTTGTGGATGAAGGCGCGCATTGCGCGAATGGGATCATAATGGCTGTCCGGTACCTCGACAAATTTTTCAATACGCATCGCGGCGAGAATCTCTCGCCCCTCCGGGTCGGTATGCATCGAGGTAAAGACCGAGCGAAGCTGGTTTTTTAAGAGCAACGGCGTCCCCGGTGGAACCACCACCGGCGGCATGCCAAAGGGGGGCGACCGGTGGATCACCCTGGTCTCTGCCGCATAGGGGGAGTCAGTCGCCACCATGAAGTCGTAGACTATCGAATCAACAGCGGCGGCGGCCACCCGTTTTTTGGCAACCAGTTCCACCGACTTATTGTGGCTGTAGCTGTAGAGGTAGGAGGAAAAAAACGATTCGGGAACCTCCTGCTTTCTCGCCAGCATATAGGTGGTGTAGAGCCTGCCGCTGTTTGATTTCGGATCGACAAAGGCAAATTCTTCACCCCGCAGCTCAAGGAGTGAATTGACCGGTGAATCCTTATGGACAATAAGGTTGGAGTGGTAGAAGGCCTCACCCTCCACCTGCGGCGCGACCAGCAATTCCACCCCGAATTTTTCGTGGTCAAGGACATAGGGCGAAGAGCAGATAAAGGCCACCGCCAGCTCTTCCCGCTCAAGCATGATATCGATTTCGTCGTAGGGGGTACGGTGGACCATCTCCGTCGGCCGCCCCAGTTTTCGGCCGAGGTAGTCGACCACCTCCTGATAATAGCGGACGGCACTCACCGGGGTGATCATACTGGCCACTCCGACCCGGACCGTCTCCGCCGACCAGGCGGGCTGAACTGGGCCAAGACAGTACAGCGCGACGATGGTACAGATCAATTGGGTAAAGCGCATAGCCTCCTCACTCAACTCGGTTTACGGGCAAAGGCAACCTGGCGGGACGGGAGGTCTTCGCCGACGGCGCGGTAATCCCCTCGGCAAAACTGATTTCCCGGCCGGCCTGGATCCCCTCCTGGTAGAGATCCACCGCTACCTGTGCCGCTGGGGTACGACGGCGGCAAAGACGAGGGTGGTACAGGGCAATATAGCGGTCGAGACCCTTGCCGGCAAGGA
>JAZBOD010000189.1:0-2519 GCA_036350955.1 Desulforhopalus sp.
AATTTTCCGTCTCGGTATTCCGGTTCTCGGCATCTGTTATGGCGCCCAACTGATGCTCCAGCAGTTTGGTGGCCGGGTGGAAAAGGCTGAAAAACGGGAGTTCGGTAAAGCCGGTCTCCAGGTAAAGGAAGCCTCCGGGCTCTTTGCCGGAATGGCGGAAAGTCCTGTGCCGCACCAGGTGTGGATGAGTCATGGCGATCGGGTCGAAGTGGTCCCGGACGACTTTCTGGTCACCGCCGAAAGCGAAAATTCGCCGCACGCGGCACTGCGCCATCGGGATCTTGCTCTGGTCGCGGTACAATTTCACCCGGAGGTGGCCCACACCCTGATCGGCACCGCGATACTCCGCAATTTCATTTTTGCCATCTGTGGCTGCCGACCGGAGTGGACGATGCACTCTTTCATCGAGCAGAACGTTGCCGAAATCCGTGCCCGGGTCGGCGATGCCAAGGTCCTCTGCGCCCTCTCCGGCGGGGTAGACAGCTCGGTGGTGGCGGCGATCGTCCACCGGGCGATCGGTCCTCAGCTCACCTGCATCCATGTCGACAACGGGCTGATGCGCAGTGGCGAGAGCCAGTCTATCCTCCGTTTTTTCAAGGAACAGGGGACCCTGCAACTGATCGATATCGATGCCACCGACTTCTTCCTGGCCGAACTGCACGGGGTTATTGATCCGGAAATCAAGCGCAAGCGGATTGGCCTCGGCTTCATCAAGATCTTTGAAGAAGAGGCGAAAAAAATCGGCGGGGTGAAGTTTCTCGCCCAGGGAACCCTCTACCCCGATGTGATCGAGTCGGTCAGTTTTCGGGGTGAGGCGCCGATCAAGTCGCACCATAACGTCGGCGGCCTCCCGGAGATCATGCAGCTCGAATTGATTGAGCCGCTGCGTGAGCTGTTCAAGGATGAGGTTCGTGAGTTGGGCCTTGAACTCGGCCTGCCTGAAGAGGCGATCCATCGCCAGCCCTTCCCCGGCCCGGGACTCGGTATCCGGGTGCTCGGTGAGATAACCGCTGAAAGACTGCGGATCCTCCGTCAGGCCGATGTCATCGTTCTCGAAGAGATGCGCCGAACCGGCTGGTACCGTAAGGTCTGGCAATCCTTTGCGGTGCTCCTGCCCATCCAGACCGTCGGGGTAATGGGCGATGGCCGGACCTATGAACATGTGATCGCTATCCGCGCCGTTGACTCACGTGATGCGATGACCGCCGACTGGACCCGTCTGCCCTATGACATCCTCGCCGGAATCTCCAGCCGGATCATCAACGAGGTCCGCGGGGTGAATCGGGTGGTCTATGATATTTCGTCAAAACCACCGGCGACCATTGAGTGGGAATAGGTCCATGGTAAAAGGGTGAGGGGACGATGCTCAAAACCGGAATCTACGTCGATGCGGAAAACATCAGGATGTGCGGTGGCTACGGGATGCGCTACGATGTGCTGGTCGAACTGGCCATGGCCGGCAATTCCACCCTGCTGCGGGCCAATTCCTATCTTGCCGAAGACCGGGAACGGACCCGGGAGGACGCTGATTATCGCCAGAAACTTTATCGTTATCATGATGTTATCCGCCAGTGCGGCTTCAAGGTCATCAAAAAATATGTCCAGCATTTTGTCGATGATGACGGGATCCTCACCACCAAGGCCAACGCCGATATGGATCTGGCCATCGATGCCCTGCTCCAGGCCCGCAACCTCGATCGGGTAATCCTCCTCACCGGCGACGGTGATTTCGTCCGCCTGGTGCTTGCCCTGCAGAACATGGGCTGCCGGGTGGAGGTGATCGGCTTTAATCACGTCAGTTACGAGCTCCGCGAAGCGGCGGACAGCTTTCTTTCCGGATTCCTTGTCCCCGGCCTGCTCCCCCTGGGGCACCAGGCTGGTGATAACCGGTACCGGGGAATTCCGGTCAACTACAACCCGGAGAGGGGGTTTGGCTTCATGCGTTACTATACCCTCTCCCGGGCAGGGCTGGTCCCTCACTCGGTCTTTTTCCACTGCTCGAAAGCGGTCGATGTCAGCGACAACCTTTTTCTCGACACCGGTAACGTCTTCGAGTTTACCCTGGTGAAAAACCAGGAGAACGAGAGCCGCAGCGAGGCCTGGGATATCCGGGCTCTTGACGCGTAGCCTGGATTTCCGGTGAAGGTCGGCGAGGAGTCAGGGGCAGGCAGAGGTTGTCGGCCAAGCTGATGGCAGAACGTGCTCCTTTGTCTCTGGCTGCAGCCCGCCGGGCGGCAGCAGCCTTTGTCCGCGGCAGCTGTCGCCTGAGGCCGCTGGGGGCGGGCAATATCAACGATACCTTTCTTATTGAAGGTACAGGAGAGCCGCTGGTGCTGCAGCGGATCTCTGCCGCGGTTTTTCCCCGACCGGAACTGGTGGTGGAAAACTTCGCCCTGGTCAGCGAACACCTGCAGCGGCGCAGCGCCGCGGAACAGCTGCCGCTCGAAGTGGCCAGACCGGTTGCCACCCTGGCAGGGCAACTTTATCACCGCGATGAGGCCGGAGGATACTGGCGGGTG
>JAZBOD010000190.1:0-3433 GCA_036350955.1 Desulforhopalus sp.
GTTGGTATAGCGGCGAATACTCCGTCGTTCAGTAAAAATATCGCTCATCGTCTCCTCTTTTCGCGGGCCTTGGTCGTTTCCGGTTTGGGCACTCTTTTTTTGGGTGCGTGGGACGCACCCTACAACTGCTTTTCGGGTTTTTTCATCACCGGCAATCAACAATTTCCCCTGTCTATCAACCCCACTCTGCCACGGAGGTCGGCAGACTGCCTGGTCTTGCCGGAAGCTGCATCGCGAAAGGCCCGGCAGGTTGGAGAACAAGGCCCGCAGGGTTGCGGACACGACGTCCGCAACCGGCGGCCAGGCCAGGGATGGCCTGTCTGCCGTCCTCTCCAGCCTGACGAGAAGGCCGAAGCGCCGCAGCTGGAGGTAAGGCCAGGCAGTCTGAGCAAGAAGATTTTCATAGAGAATATGATGTTACCGGTCAGTTAAAACCGGGCTGGGCGTTTTTCGAGAAACGCCGCCATCCCCTCTTTCTGTTCGGCACTGGCAAAGCAGAGGGCAAACAGTTCAGCCTCGTGGGCGCAGGCCTCGGCCAATCCCATCTCCAGCCCCTTGTTGACCGCCTCCTTGCAGAGGCGCACCGCCAGTGGGCCGCGGGAGGCGATTTTCTCGGCCAGGGCAACAGCCACGGTCTGCAGTTCGGCGCGGGGAACCACCCGGTTGACCAGGCCGAGGCGAAGGGCTTCGGCAGCATCGATCATCTCGCCGGAAAAGAGCAGTTCGCAGGCCGGGCCCTTGCCGATCAGCCGGGGCAGGCGCTGGGTACCGCCAAAACCGGGGACCACCCCGAGGTTGACCTCCGGTTGACCAAAGCGGGCATTATCCGCGGCGAGGCGGATATCGCAGGCGAGAGCCAGTTCACAGCCACCACCTAAAGCAAAACCATTGATGGCGGCTATCACCGGCTGCGGCAGGCTCTCAATCGCCGCCATCACCCGGTGACCCAGACGGCCGAATTCCCGGGCAGCCAAAGCATCAAGTGGCTGCATTGCCGAAATATCCGCCCCGGCGATAAAGGCCTTTTCCCCGGTGCCGGTGATAATCACCACCCGCACCTCCTGGTCTTCGGCAAGTTCCCGGCAACAACGGAGCAGTTCCTCAAGGGTTTCGCGATTCAAGGCATTAAGCGATTTAGGCCGATTGACGGTGAGGGTGGCGATCCCGCCTCCCTTGGTCAGGATGATATTGTTCAGCTCCATAGTTTCCTCATCATTTAGGGTCCTGGTGTTTTATAGAAGTCGAGGGCAGGGAGAGATACCCGCGCTGGGCGTTGCCGATCAGTCAAGAGAAAACTCCCAGGCGCAGTACCACTCCTCCGGGTGTTCATCCGGTGGACAGCCAATGCAGCGGGTGCGGATCCGGCTGTCGATCGATCGGGCAAAGGCGGCATATTCGACCAGACCTGCTGATTTACACGGGTAATCGTCCAGGCCTTTTCGCTTTCGCGCATCCTGCACCCGGCATTTATTCATCTGAAAGACAAAACTGTGCGCTTTCTCCTCAACAATCGACTGGCTGTTGATGCTTTCGTAGAGCCGAAAGCCCAGTGCCTGTTTCAACCCCTCCAGACCGCACCCCTCGGCCAAGCCGAGAAAATTCTTGATAGAATGGGCTTCCGCCGGAGAAAACTGCGCCCAGCAGGAGTCGTTGCAGCGCTTTGCTTCGTTCATCCCCTCGGCAAATTCAATGGTCTGGAACCATACCCCGTCGTTGACCAGCCAGTTTTTCGCCATCCGCTCTTTTAATTCGCGGAGTTGAGCCGGATCCATATCGAGGAGGAAGGAAGGAATACCATCTTTTACCGTAAAACCAAACATCTCGCCAAGGTGTTTGAGCTGGATTGCCAGACTTTTCTGACTGGCCTTGGCGAGCAGAGGGAGGGCTCGGTCGGCACCCAGTTGATGTTTGGCCTCAGCATACCAGAGACCGTGATGGAGGATCAGCCGTTGAAAAAGATCGACGACAAAGCGAGCAGTCTCCTCATGGTTCAGTTCGGTGGCGCTCTGTGCGGTGATATCGCTCATTGTTCCCTCCTCAAAGATGTTAACCGGCCGGATTGCCTGCCCCGGTTTACGGCAGGATCTGAATGGCATCGGGAAACTTGGTCAGCGGTTTCAGCCCGCTTTCGGTTACCAGATGAGTGTTTTCTATCCCCACCACCCCTTTTCCGGGGAAGATGGTTTTCGGCTCCAGGGCGATGACCATTCCTGCTGCCAGTTCCAACTTCTGACCTTTGGCGATGAAGGGATACTCATCGAGTTCAAGGCCGACCCCATGGCCGGTGAACCGGATCCTCCGCCCGCCAACCCCCATGAACGATTCGCCATAACCGGCCTCTTCAGCCCGGGCGACCATCAGTTCATAGAGCTCGCCGGTGACCATCCCAGGCAGGGCCTGGGCCATCACCTCCCCCTGGATGGCGAGCATCGCTTGGTGCGCCGCCATCAGCTCCGGAGCCAGTTCGCCTAAGGAAAATATCCGCGCGTGGTCGGCAAGGTAGCCGTCAAGGGCAAAGACATAGTCGACCAGTACCGGCTCGTTGCGGGCAATCTTTTTCCGCCCAGAGCCCTGGGCGACTGCACTGCTTACTCCCTCCCCGCCGGTTGGCGAAGCCAGATAACTCGGTACAGCCGCCGCTTCACCGGAGAGAAGGTGGCCGTAAAAGAGTTCACTGTTCCACATCCGCATCCGGACGATCCCCTGGTGGCCAAGACTTCGGGCATAGCCCTCCACTTCGCCGGCGAGGGCGATCTCGGTTTTGCCGGCCACCAACAGTTCGGGGACCTGGGCGGCGACCAGATCGGCAAGGGCCGCCGCGGCGCGGATCTTGTCAATCTCGTAGGCCGATTTGACCGCCCGGATCAGCCGGATACCGTGAGAGATATCCCCAAGGATGGCCTGCGGAAACAGTTTCTGATACTGGAAATAGGTGTTGACCGGCAGGACATCAAGCTCGAGACCCATTCGGCCAGGGCTGGGAAGACCGGCTGCGGCGATGGCCTCGGGCAATTGTTTCAGTCCGCTCACCGAGACAACATCAGCCAGCGGCGATTCCTGGCGGGCCCGGTCGAATTCCTTGAAGACCATCAGGACCGGTCTGCCCTGCGCCGGAACATAGAGCCAGCCCTGCTGCGCCGTCCCCCCGAAATAAAAGAGATCGGTTTTCTGGGCAATCAGCGCCCCGTCATAACTGCCAGCCAGGAGGATCTCCTGCAGTTTATCGGTCCGGGCGATAATTTCCGCATGGGGAACGACATGGTCTGCCATTCAGTCTCCTTTGCCTCGTGGGAAAATTGCTCTCTTACCCCACGTTGCCTGCCATACCTTATCTGCCTTTCGTAGGGTGCGTTCTACGCACCAGCCAACGCCGGATGGTGCACAGGGTGCACCCTACCTGTTACACATTTTGTGCATATACCGCAGGCGATTA
>JAZBOD010000191.1:0-2096 GCA_036350955.1 Desulforhopalus sp.
CCTGGGAATGAGGCTGTGATAAGAAAAGAAGGGGATAGATTGATTATCGAACCTATTCAACATCGTTCTTTACTGAAGGTCATAGCCGGATGGAAACCGTTACCAAGTGAGTTTCCTGATGTCGATTCAGGTTTATTGCCCTTGGATGATATTGAGTTGTGAAATGACAAATTATACTTATCTCCTGGATACGAACATCCTTTCCGATCTCATTCGGAATCCCGGCGGAAGGGTTGCAAAACAAATTGAGGAGGTTGGGGAGGAAACGATTTGCACCAGCATCATCGTGGCATGTGAATTACGATTTGGAGCAGAGGAAAAAAAGTCACCACCGCTCCAAGCAAGGGTTGAGGAATTGCTTCAAGTTCTTGGCGTTCTTCCTATGGATGTTGATGCAGATCTGCACTATGCAGATATCCGAGCAGAACTGGAGGCGGCAGGTACACCCATCGGTCCAAACGATTTACTCATTGCTGCACATGCTAGATCTCTCAACCTGACACTGATTTCAGCGAATGTGAAAGAATTTTCACGCGTTCCGGGATTATCTATAGAGAACTGGATCGAATAACTTTTCCAGTCGACATTGCTTGAACAAATAGTTTTGGCTCATCAAGAATGTTTCCTGATGATCCTTGTCTTTGGTAAGCTATAGTCTGCTGTTACTCCATTTTCGTGCAATTTCAACGAAATGTCGTATCCTACCTTCTCGGGAATAGTCTAACGTTCTGTGTTTGTGCAAGCGGCAGATCTTGCCGGGAGTCACCTCGACCTGCCCCGATTCTCTCTCAAAAATCAAGCCCGCATTTATTTTGATAGATTCCAGGGAAAGCTATTTTCAGCCATTGACTTTGTATCAGGTATAACATATATAATGTTCACTATGAAAAATAACTGGATCATTTTCTCGTACACCATTCCTGCAGTCGATGCCAGGGCACGAATGCGGGTATGGCGGCGGGTGACCGCCATTGGCGCGGTGCAACTCAAGACCGGCCTCCAGATTCTCCCCTGCCGGGAAGATCTGCTCGAGAACGTTACCTGGCTGATCGGCGAGGTCAGTGGTCTTGGTGGCGAGGCTGTCGCCATTCAGTGTGCAAGGGTGGAGGGTATGACCGACGCGCAGATCACACAGCTGTTCCAGGCCCAGGTCGACCCGGAATTTGCCCGGATCCAAGATGAAGCGAGAGCGTTGTTGACCAACGCCGCCAGCCCTGCCAATGATCCTGACCTCAGGACGATTTCTTTGGCTCTGCGCAAGCTGCGCAAGCGTTGCGAATCGGTGCGGGAGCGTGACTTTTTTCCCTCGGGAGCGGCAGCCAGGACCTTAAGCGTACTCGACAGCATCTCCGAGCAGTTGCGTCAACCGGACTTGGCTGCGGTGGTCGCCCCCCGTCTTGATCCCGCCGTTTTCCAGGGAAGGATCTGGGTTACCCGGGCCCGGCCGTATATCGACCGGCTCGGCTCTGCCTGGTTGATCAGAAGATTCATTGATCCTGAGGCAAGATTCCGTTTCCTTCTGCCGGGGGAGACCCCCGTCCAGGACCAGGGTGAGTTGCCTTTTGATATGGCGGTTGGCGATTTTACTCATCAAGGCGAGCTGATCACCTTCGAAGTGCTTCTCCGCGATTTTGCCTTGAACGACCCGATCCTGGTGAGAATCAGTGAACTGGTCAGGGATATCGACATCCAGGAAAAGGTGTTGCCTGACGACGCGGCTCTGTTGAAGACCATGCTCGACGGTCTGGTTGCCGGCCAACCCGATGACCACCAACTCCTGGAGCAGGCGAGCCTGCTCTTTGATGCTCTCCATGGAGGGTTCAGCAAAATGTTCCAGGGATTGAAATGACGAGCACGGGTTGCCTTAACTGGTCAACGTCAGTCGTAAACCCACTAAAGCTTTCTTACGGAGAAACCCATGCCCCCCTATGCCCAGCACCTCAAGACCAGCCAAAAACGTACCGGTGACGAGTACCAGCCCCTGCACGACTGGCTGGACAATTATCCCGACCACAAGGCGGCCCGTCACGACCTGGCCGCGCTGGCCGACAATCGGCAATTTGTCCTGGATACCTGGGGCGCCGGGGCGGTGTGCG
>JAZBOD010000192.1:0-6388 GCA_036350955.1 Desulforhopalus sp.
TATAGTTCACTGCCGTTATACTCCCCCTTCCCTAAAAACCCAGAGGTGGACCATGAGCCTGGATCTGCGCTACACCCCACCGGATTTTACCCGCCCCGCCCTGCAGCAAAGCCCCGCTGCCGCCCTCGCTGCGGCACCGGCGGACGGTATCGCCCCCACCGACTACCACGCCACCTCCAACCATCCGGAATATGTCAAACTGGCCGACGGCCACTGGCTGCTCGCCCCGGAAAGCCGGATGGACGCGGTGCTGGTGGTGAAAGATCAGAAAATCACTGTGGTCGAGGCGAGAAATCTGCACAAGGGCGACCTGGTGGTCACCGGCAGGAGCGAAAACGGCGAGCAGGGTATCCTGGTGCACAACACCGGCTTCGCGCAAAACGCCAGCAACGCCGACAAGTTCGCCTTCCGCTCCCGGGGTACCCGGGAAACCCCCTTTTCTCACTCCTACGACAGCCTCTACGAAATCCTCAAACACGACCGAGACCATGGCTATATCGTCTGGGTGCTCGGCCCGGCGGTGGCCTTTGACAAGGACTCCCGCTCCTCGATGCAGGGGCTGATCGAAAACGGTTTCTGCCACGCCCTGATGGCCGGCAACGCCCTGGCCACCCACGACATCGAGGCGGCAATCTACGATACCGGCCTGGGCCAGAACATCTATACCCAGCAGCTTCAGCCGATGGGCCACTACAACCACCTCGATATCCTCAACGAAGTGCGTAAAGCAGGATCGATAGGCGCGGCAATAAGCAGCCTCGGGATCAAAGACGGCATCATGTACGCCTGCGAGAAAAAGGCCATCCCCTACGTGCTTGCCGGGTCGATCCGCGATGACGGCCCTCTGCCGGAGACGGTCGGCAACGTCTACCACTCCCAGGATCTGATGCGCGGCCACGCCCGCCGCGCCACCACGGTGATCACCATGGCCACCCAGCTCCACTCCATCGCCTTCGGCAATATGACCCCCGGCTACAAAGTGCTGGCCGACGGTTCGGTGCGGCCGGTCTATTTTTACGTGGTGGACATGTCCGAGTTCAGCGCCGACAAACTTGCCAACCGCGGCTCCGCCCAGGCCCAGGCGATCCTTACCAACGTTCAGGATTTCATCGTCAACCTCTGGAACAACCTCTCCAGGGGCTAAAGCGATGTCCCGGTCGGTACGGATTATTGGGGTTCCCATGGACCTCGGCCAGAACCACCGCGGCGTGGACATGGGGCCGAGTGCTGTGCGCTATGCCAACCTGGCGGCAAGACTGCGCAATCTTGGCCACCATACCGCCGACAGCGGTGATATCGTCATTCCCGGCCACTACGCCCTACGCGACACCAGCCTCAGCGAGCGTCTGCCGTTGATCGAAATGGCCTGCCGCACCGCCTACGATCTTGGCAGAGAGGCGATTGCTGCAGGTGAAGTACCGGTCTTTATCGGCGGGGACCACTCCGCGGCGATCGGCACGGTGGGGGGGGTCACCCATCAGCAACGGGTCGGGGTGATCTGGATCGATGCCCATGGCGACTGTAACACGCCAGAGACCTCCCCTTCCCAGAACGTCCATGGTATGGCCCTGGCAGTGCTCCTCGGACACGGCCCGGCAGAACTGACAGCGGTAGGCAGGCCCGGGGCAAAGCTCACGGCTGCGGACGTGGTGCTTGTCGGCGTCCGGGACCTTGATGAGCGGGAAAAACAGTTCCTGAAGAGCTCCGGCTGCACGGTCTTCACCATGCGCGACATCGATGAGTTCGGGGTGCGCTCAGTGCTCGGTAAAACCCTCGAAACCCTTGGCCATCTCGACAGGATCCATGTCAGTCTTGACCTCGACGTCATGGACCCTCTGGATGCACCGGGGGTCGGCACCCCCTCCCAGGGCGGCCTGACCTACCGGGAAGGGCAACTGGTGATGGAGATCCTCGCCGACACCGACAAACTGCACAGTGTCGATATCATGGAGATCAACCCAATCCTCGACATTCAGAACCGAACCGCCCAGATGGCGGTCAATCTGGTCGCCTCGCTCTTTGGCAAGAAGATTCTTTAGTACCATAGAAATTCCCTCTTGGCTTTTTAAGAGGGAATTTCGTGATGGTACTTATCCCCGCCGCAGTTTGCGGGGGCTAGTACCGAAATGGTTCATCCTGCTTTTGAGGAGTGAATCTCGTGATGGTACTTATCCCCTCTGCCGTGGGAGGGGACATCGCCCTTGGGTTGCGGGCGCCCGCCCGCAGTAGTCTGGCAGAAACAGCTTTCAGCGGTTACGGAAGTAGTTTTGGACAAATCTGATATGGACCCGCATTGCTTCATAGGCCCCCTGGGGAGAGCGCTGCTCAATGGCTCGATAGATTGCCCGGTGGTGGATGATGACCTCCTCAAGGGCTTTACGGTCGGTGTACATATGTGTCAGGTTTTTTTTGATCCCGATAAAGAGAAAGTCATAGAAATTGCGCATCAGATGGATAAGCACCGGATTTTTGGTGGAGAAGGTGACCGCCATGTGGAAGGCGGTATCGGCGCCAGTGCTGATCTTATCCGTACTCTCCAGGTCCTCCTCCATTTCGGCCAGGCTTTTCTCCATCGCCTTCAAATCAACCTCCACCGCCCGCTGCGCAGCAAGCATCGCCGCATTACATTCCAGGCCAAGCCGCACTTCAAGAAGATCGTCAAGGGTTGCCTCATCGGTGGCCATCGCTGCCGCCAGGGGGTTTCCCTCCCGATTCTCCGGGGAACTGACAAAGGTCCCCTGGCCCTGCCGGTGCTCCAGCAAGCCAAGAGTGACCAGTTTGTTGATCGCGTTACGCACCGAAGTCCGGCTTACCGCCATGGACATTGCCAGCTCGCGCTCCGGGAGAATCTGCTGACCGGGTTTAAATTCACCTTTGTAAATCAATTCACGTATCTGCTCAAAAACTTGATCGGCAATACGTTTGGGTCTGATCGGTTTGAGTTGCATAACTCTTTTTCCTGGATTCGGTGCGGGCACAGCTTTTTCTGCGACATGAAAGTAACAGGCCAGACCGTTCTGCCGGGCACCATCACCAGGCAGGATTCGGGTCAACATTGGTCTTACCATTGACATTGAGCCGCCAATCAATGAGAGGATGAATCTCTCCCATCTATCTACTATCTATCAAAGATGGGGTAAGCCAGCAAGCTCTTTCTTGACCGCCCAACAGGCGACGAACAGCCTTTGGTACTACCAATTACCATTCTCAACAGGGTTTTTCAGCAGGACCTGGTGACATTTTATCGTCCCTTACCGATCGAATTGTTGTTTTTTCCCAAGAGATCTATCACTCTATAGTGGGCAGGCGCCCGTACCCCAAGGGCGATGGCAGAGCGATCGATTTTTTCTGCTGTGCGGCGCATTGCCAGAAACGACTATTCCCGTTCATCAGGGCTGGTGCTTTGCGCAATCGGCCTATGTCAAAGGAGAAGACCATGAGCGACCGGTTAATCAATATCGACAATCTCTGTACCAACCCGGAAAATCATGCCAGCCACATCTGTGAACTGACCAGGGCCGGTAAACGTGAACAGGTTGCCGCCCTGCAGAAAGACCCGGTTTTTATCTGCAACAATTGCGGTAATCTCGCCAATCAGGAGGGGGCGCTCTGCGCACCCGGACCCTATCATGACTAAAGCGGGCGAGTGCCCGTAATTCAAGGTCATTTAACCGTTGTTTATTTGCTCCATGAAGGAAATTTGCTACACTGATCTCTTACTGTCCGTGGTATAGTGCGCGGTTGATGGATTAGCTGAACAAGCGCTGTTTCGCTGCCCGGCCGGTGCAGGCTGAAGATTGCGCCAGGCGGGACTCGCCTGGCCCGGGGTTGGCAGGCTGCCGTGAGCACCATCTGCAGGTTGGCTGGACATTGCGATTGCCGTCGACACCTTGCCGGGAGAACGAATGAGCGGCGCGAGGCTCAAGGGAAATTGGCTCAACTCAAGAATTTATCAGGGAGGAAATTATGCGAAAGGTAGTTATCGTCAGTGGGGTCCGCACCCCGGTTGGAGCCTATGGCGGCACCCTTCAGGAGGTGCCGGTAGTCGATCTCGGTGCGGTGGTTCTCAAGGAGTGCCTCAACCGGGTTGGCCTTCGCCCGGTAACCAGTCCGGAGATCCACGGCTTTGCGCCATCGGCCATTGCCGCCGACGGCGTAATCCCCCTTGAGCAGCAGTACCATGATTATGATGCGAGCCGATCCGCTCTCCAGGTCGACCAGGTGATCATGGGCAACGTGGTCGGTGCCGGGCAGGGCCAGAATGTCGCCCGCCAGGCAATGATCCGGGCCGGCATCCCCAAAGAGACCACCGCCACCTCGATCAACAAACTCTGTGCTTCGGGGATGGAAGCGGTTGTTCTGGCTACACAGGCGATCCGCTGCGGCGATGCCGACACCATCCTGGCCGGTGGTATGGAAAATATGAGCCGGATTCCCTACGCTCTTCCCTCCGCCCGATGGGGCCAGCGGATGAATGACGGCAAACTCGTCGACCTGCTTATCCAGGATGGCTTGCACGAAGTCTTTTATGGCTATCACATGGGAAATACTGCAGAAAATATCGCTGAGCGCTACGGGATCACCAGGGCGGAACAGGACGAAATCGGCGCCCTCAGCCACGCCCGGGCCATGGCGGCAATCGCCGCGGGGGCATTTTCCGAGGAAATCGTCCCGGTAACGGTACCGGGGAGAAAAGGGACCACCACCATCTTCGATACCGACGAGCGGCCGATGGCAACCAGTGCGGAGAAGATGGGCAAACTCCGCCCGGCCTTCCAAAAAGAGGGGACGGTGACCGCCGGCAATGCCTCGGGGATCAACGATGCTGCAGCCGCACTGTTGATCATGGCCGAAGACAAGGCCCTCGAACTCGGTCTGAAGCCCCTGGCGGTCATCCAGAGTTATGCCTCAGCCGGCCTCGATCCGGCCTATATGGGCCTGGGCCCGATCCCCGCGGTGCGCCGGCTCCTCTCCCGGACGAACTACAAAGTAAGCGATTTTGACCGCATCGAGCTCAACGAGGCCTTCGCCGCCCAGGCCATCGCCTGTCTCCGGGAACTTGACCTCGACCTGGCAAAGACCAACACCCTCGGTAGCGGGATCTCCATTGGCCACCCGATCGGCTGCACCGGCGCCCGCATCCTCGTCACCCTGATGCACCAACTGCTCCGGGAGAACCTCCAGCTCGGTCTTGCCTCGCTCTGTATCGGCGGCGGACAGGGGATGGCGATGGTGATCGAACGGTATTGAGGAAGGTTTTGCATTTTGCGCGGCTATTAGCTATCATGACGGGCTCTGCTGGCCTGTGCCGGCAGGGCCAACCCGGGGAGCAACCTGCTCCCCGGCCATGATGACTTGAGGAATCTGCGCAGAATATGACTCACTGTATCGAGATATACGACACCACCCTCCGCGATGGCACTCAGGCCGAGAATTTTAATCTCTCGGTGGAAGACAAGATCCGGATCACCGTTGCCCTCGATAAACTGGGGATCGACTATATCGAGGGTGGCTGGCCGGGATCAAACCCGGTGTCGGTCGATTTTTTCAACCGGATGCAATCGGTTGCGTTGCGCCATGCCCGGCTCGCCGCCTTCGGTGACACCCGCCACTTCCGCAACGTCCCGGAAAAGGACCCGAACCTCCTCGCCTTGCTCAATGCCCGGACCCCGGCGGTTACCATCTTTGGCAAAAGCTGGGATGTCCATGTCCGTGACGCCCTGCACATCGAACTGGCTGAAAATCTTGACCTGATCACCGACAGTCTGGCCTTCCTCCGACCCCGGGTGGAGCACCTGTTTTATGACGCCGAACACTTCTTCGATGGCTTTAAAAGCTCTGAAGAGTACGCCCTGCAGACCCTCGGCGCCGCGGTTACCGGCGGCGCTGAAACCATCGTCCTCTGTGACACCAACGGTGGCACCCTGCCCCACGAGATCCCGCCGATCTTCCGCCGGGTTAAACAGTACCTCGCCGAAATGCAGTCTTCCGTGCACCTGGGCATCCATGCCCACAATGACTCGGAAACTGCCGTCGCCAACTCACTGATCGCCGTCGCCGAAGCGGAGGTCCGCCAGGTCCAGGGCACCATCAACGGCTTCGGCGAGCGGTGCGGCAACGCCAACCTGACCTCGATTATCCCGGCCCTGGTATTCAAGCTGGGGGTGGAGTGTGAAGTCCGCAAGCATATCGACCGCCTCCACACCACCTCCCGGCTGGTCAACGAACTGGCCAATCTGCCCCACAACCGCTACCAGCCCTATGTCGGCGAGTCGGCCTTTGCCCACAAGGGCGGCATCCATGTCAGTGCGGTGCAGCAGAACCCGCTGACCTACGAACACATCGCCCCGGATCTGGTCGGCAATATCCGCCGGGTGCTGATTTCCGA
>JAZBOD010000193.1:0-2072 GCA_036350955.1 Desulforhopalus sp.
ATCGCTGATCGGGCGGACAACTGGTGGCCACCGCCTGACCGTCCTTGACCATCGCCCCGCCCGGGCGGCAGAGCTCAGCCGTCAGGGGCTGCTCTATCACCAGGGTGACCGCCGGCAGCGGGTTGCCCTGCAGGTGGCCAGCGAACCTGACCAACTGGCCGGGGCGGATATCGTCGTGCTCTGCGTCAAATCCTCTGCCGTCATTTCCTGTCTGAAGCGCTGTCGCCCCCTGCTTGGCCGCCAGACCCTGCTGGTATTCCTGCAAAACGGCATTGGCCACCTCGAAGTAGCTGACCACTGTGGCGATGCCGTCGCGGCCTATGGCACCACCAGCGAAGGAGCGACCCTGCTTGCCCCGGGCACGGTCCGGCACGCCGGGGCCGGCCGTACCTTCCTCGGCTTTCTCGAGCCCCCACCCCCGTCCGCGGCAGAACTCCTCGACCGCTTCACCGCTCTGCTTACCGCCTCCGGCATGGCCGCCATGGAAAGTGCCGACATCCTCAGCCGGCTCTGGGCCAAACTCTTTGTCAATGTCGGGATAAATGCCCTGACCGCGACCCTTGACTGCAGCAATGGCGCCCTGCTTGAACTGCCCGGGATAAGGCAGCGGATGATGACTGCGGTCAGCGAGGCCCGGCAGGTGGCCGAGGCCCAGGGCATCACCGTGGCCGGTGATCCCTGGCAGATGACCGAAACGGTGTGCCGGCAAACCGCCAGCAACATCTCGTCAATGCTTCAGGACATCCGCCGGCAAAGGCCTACCGAAATCGGGGCAATTAACGGGGCGGTGGTCGAACTGGGGCGAAGGCTGGCCGTTGCCACCCCGGAAAACCTGAAGCTGACCGAAGAGGTGCTGGCTCTGGAGGCCAGCTACCTGAATGTTAGGGAGAGAGACAGGCGATGACCGTTGCCATCAACCAGCTGGGCTTTGATTTTGACGGGGTGATCGCCGATACCGCCGAGGCCTTTGTTCGCCTGGCCTGCCTGGAGTATGGCTACTGCGGTTTTCACCCGGGCGACATCACCAGCTTTTCTCCGGCGGATTGCCTTAATATCCCTGAG
The DNA here is from genome assembly GCA_036350955.1 of Desulforhopalus sp. Lineage (GTDB taxonomy): Bacteria > Desulfobacterota > Desulfobulbia > Desulfobulbales > Desulfocapsaceae > Desulforhopalus_A. Next base: position 1,063 of record JAZBOD010000193.1, read on the forward strand.
GCAGTGGTGGAACAGATTTTTACCGACATCCTCACCGACTCGATCGCCGCCGGTCTTCAGCCAATGCCCGGCGCGGTCTCCGCCCTGACGCGGATGTCAGCGGCAGCACCGGTAACCATTATCACCGCCCGCTCCCTGAGCCAGCCGGTCTGCGACTGGCTCGACCAGCTTATCGCCCCGGGAAACCGTGGAAAAATTCAGGTCATCGCCACCGGCGACCACGACGACAAACTCCGCTACATCCATGCCCACCGGCTGAAATTTTTCATCGACGACCGGCTGGAGACCTGCCGCCTGCTCGCTCTGGAGAAGATCACTCCCTACCTCTTCAGCCAACCCTGGAACCGCCACCACCAGCACAATCTGCGCACAGTCAACGGCTGGGACGATATCATGGCCCTGGTAGACTCAAGCGAGGTATGACCATGCACTGCCCCCACTGCAACAAGGAACTGCACCTCTACCGCAACCCGATCCCCACCGTCGACATCATTATTGAGATCGACGGCAGGATCGTGCTCATCGAGCGGCGCAACCCGCCATACGGCTGGGCCCTGCCGGGGGGGTTTGTCGACTACGGAGAGTCCTATGAAGCGGCGGCCCTGCGGGAGGCCTTTGAAGAGACCGGCCTGAAGATCGAGGCGCTGCGCCAGTTCCGCACCTACAGCGATCCTGGTCGAGACCCCAGGCAGCATACCGCCTCAACCGTGTTCATCGGCCGGGCGGAGGGAAAACCGGTCGCCGGCGACGATGCCGCCCGGGTTGAGCTGTTTGCCGCGGGGGAGCTGCCGCCGCTGGCCTTTGACCATGGGAGAATTCTTGCCGACTATTATGCGGAAAAACAGCTCAGAGAAAGCTGTTGAGCAGCCAGTAACTGAAAAGACCCATACCTATGGACCCGTAGATCATCACTCAGGGCGTGCAGCTGCTGCCAAATTTTTTGGCGATAACCAGGAAGGTGGCCAGCCCGGCCAGGCCGGCACCACCAAACAGAATCAGCTCTTTCATTG
>JAZBOD010000194.1:0-8082 GCA_036350955.1 Desulforhopalus sp.
GTTCATGATGCGAATGGCAATTTCGCCGCGATTGGCGATGAGAACCTTTCCTTGCAAACTGTTCCTCACAGAGTGTAATAAGAGAGAAAACTGCCAGCCCGCGACGTGGTTTTTCCGGGGTGGCTCGGTCCACAGCGTGGTAAAATATCGGCAACTATAGTCACACCGTTACCATTAGAAAAGAAAAAATAGCTCGATGTGGTCGCTTTTGCCCTGGCCTGGCTGGCCGAATAACCGGGTTTTGCCAAGGCTGTCTGGGGTATCAGGGCCCGGGTGAGATACGTCGCGGATGTCGCCCTGCCGGCGCCTTTCGGTTGCTTTCATCCTGCTCATTTGATAGACTTTTCCAGACCATCGCCACGGCAGATGGCCTGTCGGGCTGTTTTGCCGGGAGTTACCCGGAGATGGTGATTGCTTTTTCACCGGAAATTGTTAACGTAGTCAGGGCATGAGCCGAGAAGGCAGCCCAATCCCCCCCCATTACCCCCCATAAGATGAACGATAGCGATAGCCCCGCCGACGAAAACTCGGAAAGGGAGAAGGGATTTTTCGAAAAGCTGCGGAACCTGGTCTCCTTTAAAAAGCCTGGCACGAAAGAAGATCTCGATCACGAGATTCAGGGACTGCTCGAGGAGGGAGAAGAGCACGGTTTTATCTCTCCCCTTGAAGAGCGGATGATCAATTCGATTCTCGAGTTCCGGGAAACCTTTGCCTCCGAGATCATGACCCCGGCCGCTGAGGTGGTCTCTTTTGATGAGGCCGGACCGGTATCCGATCTGATCGATGTGGTCATCGAGAGCGGTTTTACCCGTATCCCTGTCTACCGCGACAACCCTGACCATATCATCGGTGCGATGCATGCCAAGGATTTGCTCAAACTTTGCGCCCGTCCTGAAGCGGGGCCGGCAAGTCTGGAGAAGAGCCTCAGGCCGGTCTACTTCATTCCCGAATCAAAGCCGATCGTTGATCTGTTGCGTGAGTTCCAGAAGCGCAAACTGCATATGGCGCTGGTTACCGATGAATTTGGTACCGTCCGCGGGCTGATCACCCTTGAAGATATCCTCGAGGAGATCGTCGGCGAGATTGACGACGAATACGACGATGACGACAGTGAACTGGAGATAATCGACGAAGGGACCATCCAGGTCCATGGCTGGGTGGACGTTGAAAAAGTCGAGGAGTTTTTCAGTTTTGAACTGCCGGAAGGGCCCTACGAATCGGTAGGGGGGATGGTGATCCATAGCCTGGGGAGACTGGCGGTTACCGGGGATGTCATCGATATTGGCGGCTACCGTTTCGAAGTGAAAAGCGCCACAACCCGGCAGATCAAAATTATCCGGATAAGCAGGATTCCCGCGGAGGACTAGGTGGCCTTCTTCTCCGGCAGCCGTTGCCTGGCTCTTGTACTGCTCAGTGGCGGTCTCCTCTGGCTGGGATTTCCAGGTGGCGGCGAGCTGCCCGGCGTGCTGGCGCTGGCGCTGCTGCCGGTGCTCCTGGTCGCTCAGCGTGCCGGCTCCGGCCGCGCGGCTTTTCTGGCAGGTCTGCTTGCCGGGATGGTCCATTTTGCCCTGCTCCTCTATTGGATTGTCATCGTTCTCGGCCGCTATGGCGGGCTCAATCTGGCGGTTTCCCTCCTGGCCCTGACCCTGCTGGTTGTCTACATGAGTCTCTATTTCGGGCTCTTTGTCCTTGGCGCCCGGCAACTGCTGCGCAGCCTTCCGGCCGCAGCCGCCCTGTGGTTGGTTCCGGCGCTCTGGGTGGGTCTTGACTGGCTGCGCGGCCTCCTGTTCACCGGCCTGCCCTGGATGGATCTCGGTTACGCCTTTTATCAGATACCGTGGGTGATTCAGGTGAGTGATCTGGTCGGCCACCACGGAGTGAGTTTTCTCCTTGTCCTGGTCAACACCCTGCTGATGCTGCTCTGCAGGCGGTGTGCGGTAAGGCCGGCTCTCCTCCTTGCCGCGCCTGTCATCCTCCTGCTAATCGGTGCCGGCTGGTACTCCCAGCTGCGGTTGACCGGGGTGCAGGAAAGCCTGGCAGCTTCCGACCACCCGGCTTTTCCGGTCGGCGTCGTCCAGGGCAATATTGATCAGAGCGAGAAGTGGTCAACGGCGATGCAGCAGGCTACGGTCGATGGCTACATATCGCTGACCAGGGGACTGTTTGTCAACGACCGCCCGGCGTTGGTGGTCTGGCCGGAAACCGCGCTGCCCTTTTATCCTCAGGCTGAAGGCAAACTCACCCCCGTGCGGGCTTTGGTCGCTGGGGAAAACTTTGCCCTGCTCACCGGGGCCCCTTGGTACGAAAAGGTCGACAGCGAACCTGTTCGTCTGCAATTTTTCAACAGTGCGCTGCTGCTCGAGGCGGATGGGGGCCTTGGTGGTCGTTATGACAAGCACCACCTGGTCCCTTTTGGCGAATATGTTCCGCTGAAAAAACTCCTGCCATTTCTTGCCCCCCTGGTGGAAACGGTTGGTGACTTTACCCCGGGAGGAATCGAACAGCCTCTGGTTGCTGGAAAACTTCGTATTGGCACACTGATTTGTTTTGAATCGGTTTTTCCGGAATTGTCCCGGGCCTGGGTTAATGCCGGGGCGAATATCCTGGTGAATTTGACCAATGACGCCTGGTATGGTAAATCGAGTGCGCCGTGGCACAGTCTGGCGATGGCGGTATTCCGGGCGGTAGAGACCCGGCGGAGCCTGGTCCGTTCGGCCAACACCGGCATCTCGGCGTTCATTGCCCCGACCGGGGAGATTCTCTTCCGCTCGGAGCTGTTCGTGACCTGGGCCGGGCAGGCGAGAATGACACTCTCTGATGAGAGGACCATCTGGGTCCGTTTCGGCTACCTGTTCGCCCCAATCTGCCTGTTGTTCGCAGTGGGCGGTCTGCTCCGCGGCAGCCTGCTGCTGCGGTATCGACTAGAGCAAACGTGATGGGAAGGGCACTTCGGCAGCGATCTTGCCGATGAATACCTGAGGAGAAAAACCAAAACACTATTGAGGATATCAGGATATGGCTATTGAGAGTGGCGCAGCGGTGTCAAAACAAAAGGTGCAGGATATCAAAGCTCGATTGCTTGCGCTCAAGGAGCATCTTTGACCTGGCTGTAAAAAAAGACCGTCTCGATGCGTTGGCCCGGCAGACTCTTGCCCCCGATTTCTGGAACAATATCGAGACGGCGCAGAAAGTGCAGCAGGAGCATGGCCAGTTGCAGGAAGTGATCGGTGACTGGGAGGGGCGGTGGCAGGATCTGGTTGAGACCGAAGAGTTTCTCGAGATGGTCATTGAGGAGCGGGACAGTGAGCTGGAACTGGAAATTGCCCACAAACTCGACAGGATTGCCGAAAATCTGGCCCTTGCTGAACTGGAGTGCATGTTCAGTGGCGAACATGACCAGAGTAATGCCATCGTGTCAATTCACGCCGGGGCGGGCGGTACCGAGGCACAGGACTGGGTCGAGATTCTGATGCGGATGTACCTTCGCTGGGCGGAGAATCACGGGTTTAAAACCGACATCCTCGATTATCTTGCCGGAGACGAGGCGGGGACGAAAAGCGTCACCATCTTCTTTAAGGGGCGCTTTGCCTACGGCTACCTGCGCAGTGAACTGGGGATTCACCGCCTGGTGCGGATCTCCCCCTTTGACGCCAGTGGCCGGCGGCATACCTCCTTTGCCTCGGTGATGGTCATGCCGGAACTGGACGATTCGATCCAGGTCGATATCGATGATAAGGATCTGCGCATCGACACCTACCGCTCCAGTGGAGCGGGGGGCCAGCATGTCAACAAAACCGATTCAGCGATCCGGATTACCCATTTGCCAACCGGTATCGTCGTGCAGTGCCAGAACGAGCGCAGTCAGCACCGTAACAAGGATACGGCGATGAAGATGCTTGCCGCGCAGCTCTATGAACTGGCCAAGGAGAAACAGGCGGAACAGCACGAGGGGTTGAGCGGCGACAAGAAAGGGATATCCTGGGGCAGTCAGATCCGCTCCTATATCCTCCAGCCCTATCGCCTGATCAAGGATCACCGGTCCGACTACGAGACCGGCAACGTCGACGCGGTCCTTGACGGTAATCTCGATCCGTTTATCAAGGCGTTTCTCCTCCTTGGCAAATAGGCTGACCAGCCTCTGAATCGGGCCATCCCTGCTGGCCCGGCCGCCGGTTGCGGACATCCTGTCCGCAACCCTTTAAGGCCTTGGTTACCAGCCTGCCTGGCCTCCCAGGCAACCTTCACCAAGGCCGATCAGTCTGCCAACCTCCTTGCCAGGATGGTTACAGCCATCGGATAATTTTCATGCCCTGTTGGGACATGGAAATTATATCAACAGGAGAAGCAGGGTCATCGCTGCCGCGAGGAGACCGTAGAGCAGGAACGGCAGAGCATTTTTGCGCAGAACGATTCCCTCCATGCCGAAGAGACCGACCACCGCAGCTACGGCGACGATATTGTGGATACAGATCATGTTGCCCATCGCTCCTCCCACCACCTGGGCAGCGATGATGATATCCTCACGGAAACCGAGTTGGGTTGCCACCCCCCACTGGAACTCGGCAAATAACAGGTTTGACACGGTGTTGGAGCCGGTTATGAAGGAGCCGACGCCGCCGACAAAAGGTGCCGCCACCGGCCACGCCGCGCCGACCAGGCCGGCGATGGCCTGGGCCATGGCGATCGGCATGGAGGGATAGCCGTGCGGGTTCAGGGCGTGGTCAACGATGCCGGTGCCCCGGAAGATCGAGACTATGGCTACGGCAAAGAGCAGAGCGATAGTCGGATTTTTAATCGCTTTGCAGGAGTCCCGCCAGGCATGCACGGCGGATTTGACCTTCATGCCGTGCAGCCAAACGGTCAGTAGCGCAATCACCGTGAAAGGCATGATGCCGGGAAGATAGAGGTAGGGGATGGTGGCGTCGACCGCAGAGAAGCCAAGGATGTCGGGGAAGGCTATCGACTGGGCCGACAACAGGTCTTTCAGGCCGAAGGCAGGCAGTCGGGTAAATACCAGAATCAGGCCGATCAGCACGTAGGGGCTCCAGGTCCGCAGCTGGCTCATCCGCTCGACGGGAAGCTGCGAGGTCTGGCTTGGGGCGATTCCCGTCCAGTGTGGTGGCCAATCTGAGGCCGGGGCGAAGGCAAAGTGCTGTTGCGGCAGGAAAAGACCCCGTTTGGCCGCGGTTACCACCACGGTCAAGGCAATCAAAGAGCCGATCAGTGAAGGGAATTCCGGGCCAAAGAACCAGGCCAGGAGGAGATAGGGGAAAAGAAAAGAGACCGAGGCGAAGAGGCAGAATCGCCAGGCGCCAATGCCTTCTCGCCAGCGGCGCTGGGGGGAAAAATGGCGGGTAAGAAAACCGCAGAGAAAGAGCGGGAGGAGGATGATCATCGGGGTGTGGATTACCGCCACCCAGCGTCCGACAAGATGATTGAATGAGGCAACGTCGGTGTAGGGCAGGGTGCTGCCGCCGGCGGCAAGAGCCTCACCAACCAGGGGTTGGAGATATTCAAGGCCAAGGAAAATAGGGGTTCCCACTGCGGCGAATGGTACCGGGATGGTATTGCAGATCAAGCAGATCAGGGCAGCGGCGAGAGGCGGAAAACCAAGCAGCATGAGGAGGGGGGCGGCCAGGGCCGCCGGGGTCCCGAAGCCCGCGGCGCCTTCGATGAACGCCCCGAAAAGAAAGGCGATGATCACCAACTGTACCCGGGGGTCCGGTGACAGCCGGTGGAACCCGGCCTGGATGGTCTCCATACCGCCGCTGTATTTCAGGGTGTAAAGCAGAACAATGGCGCCGAAGACAATGATCAGCAGGTTGATCGCCACGACAAAGCCCTGCAGGGTCAGCGCGGTAAGGTAGAGGGGTGGGGTCTGCCAGATGAGCAGGGCAATGGCCACGGTGGTGAACCAGGCCACCGGCATGGCGAGCGTTGCCGGTTTGCGCAGGCCGATCATCAGGAACAGGGCGACCAGAATCGGCAGTACCGCAAAGGCGGCGAGAATTCCGTTGGGCATGAACTTCTCCGCATCTCTTTCCCAGGGTCAGATTCGGTTCGATCATGCGCTCTTACCCTTGATCAGGGCGGTTGTCAACTCCTTTTCCGGCGGGATTTTCAACCCGGGCCGGCAGTTCCGTCGGCCCGGGGAGAGCGTTTAGCGGAGTACTTCGGTAAGCGGGGTGTAGTCGAGGGCAAATGCCTCGGCAACTGCCTGATAAGTGACCTTGCCGTCGACGACATTGACGCCGAGGGCCACTTCAGGGTTGTCCTGGCAGGCTTTTTTCCACCCTTTGTTGGCTATCTGCACCGCGTAGGGCAGGGTGGCGTTAGTCAAAGCCATGGTCGAGGTTTTCGCGACCGCTCCGGGCATATTGGCGACGCAGTAGTGGAGGACTCCGTCGACGGTGTAGACCGGGTTGTCGTGAGTGGTGGCTTTGGAGGTCTCGAAACACCCCCCCTGATCGATGGCCACATCGACCATTACCGCACCCTCTTTCATCCCTTTAAGCATATCCCGGGTCACCAGTTTCGGGGCCTTGGCTCCGGGGATCAGGACCGCGCCGATGACCAGGTCAGCCTCCTTGAGGAGCTCACGCAGTTTCGGTTTGCTGCTCATGATCGGGAAACAGTTGCTTGGCATCACCTCACGCAGGTAGCGGAGTCGGTCGAGGTTGGTGTCGAGGAGATAGACCCGGCCACCGAGGCCGCAGGCCATCAGTGCCGCGTTGATCCCCACCACGCCGCCACCGATGACCACCACCATCGCCGGTTCGACTCCGGGAACCCCGCCAATCAGCACCCCACGGCCTCCTCTTGGCATCTGCAGATAACTGGCGCCCTCCTGGGTAGCCATCCTGCCGGCGACCTCGCTCATCGGGGTAAGCAGGGGCAGTGAGCCGTCTTTTTTCTGGACGGTCTCGTAGGCGATATTCACCGAGCCGGCATCAATCAGCGCCCTGGTCAATTTCTCTTCGGCGGCCAGATGGAGGTAGGTGAAGACAATCTGTCCCTTGCGGATCAGTTTGTACTCCTCGGGCTGCGGTTCTTTGACATGCATCACCATATCAGCCCGAGAGTAAATTTCGGCTGCAGTTTGAACAATTTCTGCTCCGGCCTGCTGGTATTCGGCATCGCTGAAGCCGCTGCCCAGGCCGGCATTTTTTTCAACGATCAGGCTGTGCCCGTTCTGGCTCATCACCTCGACACCCGCCGGCGTCATGCATACCCGTTTTTCTGCGACCTTGATCTCTTTCAGAATTCCGACAATCATGCTCTGCTCCTCATTTAGGGGGAACGGTTCTCTTTTCCGCCGGGATCGAGCCGGAGAAAAGGGTGGGAACTACAGGAGATACGGGACCTTCAGATTATACCCTTTGTAGACGATAAAGCTCTCCACGGTTTGAACCTCTTCAACTTTTGCTACCTGTTCGGTGATGAACTCGAGCAGGGTGTAGTTTTGGCCTAGGATCACCTGAAGGATGATATCGTACCTGCCGGTGACAATTCCCGCCGAGACGACGCCTTTCAACCGGCTGAATTCGGCGGCTTTCTCTTGGAGATTCATGGTTTTCAGTTTGATCCCGAGGTAGAGAAGGTTGTGTCCGGCAAGGGCATCGATGTTGACATTACCGGAAAATTTGAGGATTCCCTCCTCGATCAACCGGTTGACCCGGCTGCGAACCGTGTTTTCGGTGATCGACAGCGCCTCGGCGATAAGCTTGAAGGGCTTGCGTCCATCTTTGAGGTGCCGGAGTATTTCGATGTTGGTTTCGTCAATTTCCATAGTCGGAGGCCGAGGTGATTCTCCAGGTATATTTTATTTTATCGAAATATAGAAAACAAAAAATGGTGATAATGTCAATTGTAAATGTGAATTTTGTGTAAAATGTAAAAAATCTAATCATGTGTCATTTTGGACAAAAACTCTCGCCGTTGGCTGGGCACCACGCACCAACCAGTAAGCCCAGGGAGTCTGCCGACTTCTCTTCCAGGCTGTTTTGGTTCAACCTGAGGAGTATTTTCATGCTTGGTTGGGGATATGGCGGAGAGAAAAAAGCTTGGCCGATTTGAGGAAAA
>JAZBOD010000195.1:0-2588 GCA_036350955.1 Desulforhopalus sp.
AAAACCTTTGGAGGAATCTTCGCTGTCAGCAAAGAAAGTGCGTTGCAGGGTAGTCGCGGTCTCAATCAGGCCCTCGGGGACGAGGCGGTTCTGGGTGGTACCGTTGTCCCAGCTGGCGTCACCGTACTCCTCGACAGCGTAGAAGGTATCACGCAGGGCAACGGAGGCCCGTGACTCAAGGTAAGGGCTTACCCGGAGTGGCGCGGAGACGGATGGCTTGAGGTCGAGCCGATGGCCGCCGATACCGTCCTCCCGCCAGTAGTTGACGTAATCGGCGTTCCAGTCAAAAGTGAAATCGGTCTCGCCGATCGGCACGGCACCGGTAAAATCGACCGACGGCAGTTTCCATAGCGGAGTATTGGTATCAGGGGTGACGGTGCGGGCATCATTAATTGCCAGCAGGTCCGCCTCGAGAAACATCCCCCGCCAGCTGTTGAGGATCTTGAAGGAGTTCTGCCGCAGGGCACTGGTCTGATTCTGAAAGCCCCGGCCATAATCCTTGAGGTAGCGCTCGTGTGATTTTTTAAAGCCGGTCGTCCCGGAGTTGACCTCGTCGAGGTAGTCCTGATCGGAGACCACATCAAGATCAAGCCGTGATTCCCAGCCACCGAAGTTGTTATCGGCCTTGCCGCGAATCCACCACCGGTCGCTGTTGTCGTGGGTGTAGCCGGTATTGCGGTAGTACTCGACCTCAGAGGGGTCGGAGAGCTGGTCATCGAGGAAGCTGGCGGTAAAGGCCCCCTTGTCGGTGGCGCTGATCACGTAGCGGAATTCGGCGCCGGGCATGAAACCCCGGTTGGCAAAGTATTCAGGGAAGAAGGTGACGTCCGCCGAATCGGAGATGTTCCAGAAAAACGGGAGGTTGAAGCCGAAGCCGCTGTTGTCGGAAACGGAAAATTCGGGAAAGAGAAAGCCGGTCTGCCGGGTGTTTTTTACCGGAACGATCAGGTAGGGGGAGTAGAGGATCGGCACCCCCTTGATGTTGAACCGGGCATGCTTGAGCAGGGCATAACCGCCCTCGGTAATATCGGTACTGGCGCTGGCAAAGCTCCATGGTGGCTCCTCGTCCTTGCCGATCTTGCAGGTGATCGCCCAGCCATCGATGATCCGGTAGGTGTCGAAACCGGTCTTCTCGATGGTCGCGCCCTCGAGATGGAGGGAGTCCTCCTTGCGGATGATCGTCGCCTCGCTGAAGGTTCCGGTTTCGCTGTTGAGATTAACTGTCCCCTCTTTGGCGTACAACTGGTCATCGTCGGAGATGATCTCTACGCCACCCTTGGCCTTGATGGTCTGCATCTCGACGTCATAGGCTATCCAGTCGGCGCGGATGGTCACCGTGGTTTTGTACTGCGGCTCCTGCTCTTCCTCGTCCATCACCTGTTCAGCGAGGACCTCTTCGCTCTCGGTCTCTTCGCCGAGCAGCTCCGACCAGGCGGTGAAGGCGGTTTCCGGTGCCGGAGGGTTGGCCGGCAGACGCTCCTTTTTGATCAGCACCACATTGCCCTCGGCAACGATACTGCTCGGCGAGTCAAAGCGGAGCAGCCGGTCGGCGGAGATATCCCACTCTTCGGTGGCCACCTGTTCAGCATGGGCGACGGGGAGAAAACCGCTGTGGAGCAGGAAGGGGACCACGGCAAGGATCAGCTTGCCGGCAGCAGGACGAGGCAGGTACGGGGACACAGTGTGCTCCTTTGGCGAGGGGGTAGGGTCGAAAGAGCCCGGTTGTTCTCTGGGGCGGTCGGCACCACCAGTTTCTCGGGGCTGAAGTGTACGGTTAAGAGCCGGAGCTGTCAAGATTAAAGCGGACTGACGCCCGCAATCCACGGGCGATGACCCCCTCCCACCAGCGGGGGTAGGTACCTTGACGAAATGTACTCTGCAAACGGCGAAGAATATCTTTTTCAGCGCAAGATTACAAAGAAATACTCATTGTATTTGCCGGAAATCCGCATTACTAATGGATGGGGACGGTTCCGCCAGCCGGTTTTGCCCGGTAAGGCGGAGTTGATTGCGGTGGCAGGGGGGTCTCTGAGCCTTTTGCCGACCTGTCCCGGGATTGATGGTGAGTGTGCAGTTGTATCATTGAGTTCTCTTCGGCAGAAAAAGCGCAGAAGACTGGTGGGTGCGCCGCCTGCATAAAGGCTGGGGGCGCCCACGGACCGTAAGAGACCTGCTGCATGTTCACCGGTTGGTAAAGTCAAGTTGAACAAAACGCCGATCGCGCAGCCAGCGGAAAAGTCCAGCTGTGCTGTGACGGTACGATTATGTCTATTGCGTCGCCGATGTTTACCAGTCCGTCGGCGGCGGTAAGAAGGAATGCCAAATGGTTATGGATAGCAAAGATGAACAGGACAGCAGTGGACCGATAAAAGCCAAAAGCGGGGCATGGTGGAAGAGCACCAGCAGCGGTGATGCCGCCCCCGCCGACCAGCCAGCCCAGCCCGACCAGAGCGGGGCCGCCACGCCGGCCGGAGAAGGCCCGGAAAAACCGGCGAAAGCCCCGAGAAAGCGGGCGCCTCGTCGCCCCCGGGCGGCAAAAACCACCCCACCTGCCACTGAGCACGCCGAGTCGCCCCAGACGGTTGCCG
>JAZBOD010000196.1:0-7652 GCA_036350955.1 Desulforhopalus sp.
CAGGCTGCTGATCTTCCGGTCGTTGCCGGGGTAGCGCATCGCCACTTCGTCGAGGAAGCGGCGGTTGATCTCGAAGATGATCTCCATGTGCCGCGGCAGCACCCGCTGGATCATATCGACCGGCCAGCGCTCCAGGGCCTCCGGCATCAGGGTGTGGTTGGTGTAGGCAAAGGTGTTGACGCAGATATGCCAGGCCTTGGCCCAGCCCAGGCCCTCGAGGTCGAGGAGGATCCGCATCAGTTCGGGGATGGCGATCGCCGGGTGGGTGTCGTTGAGCTGGACCGCCACCCGGTCGGTGAACTTCTCGAAATCCTCATGCTTTTTCTTAAAGCGGCGCATGATGTCCTGAAAGGTGGCGGCAACAAAGAAGTACTGCTGTTTGAGGCGCAGCTCCTGGCCGGCATAGTTGTGGTCCGGGGGATAGAGCACCTTGGAGATGGTCTCCGAGCTGACCTTGGACTCCACCGCCTTGATGTAGTCGCCCCGGCTGAAATCGCTCAGGTCGAGTTCCCGGGAGGCGTGGGCCGACCAGAGCCGCATGTTGATCACATGGTCGTTCAGGTAGCCAGGCACCATGATGTCGCTGGCCTTGGCCATCACGTCGCGGGTATTGATCCACTTCGCCCGGTAGTGGCCGTTTTCGTCGACGTAGCTGTCGACATGGCCGAAGAACTGGACCTTGAACACCGGCAGGGTCCGCTCGAACTCCCAGGGGGTGCCGTCCTGCAGCCAGTTATCCGGGCCCTCCACCTGGTAGCCGTCGACCAGCTGCTGAAAAAACAGGCCGTACTCGTAGCGGATGCCGTAACCGTAGGCGGGGATCTTCAGGGTGGCGATCGAGTCCATGAAGCAGGCGGCGAGCCGGCCGAGGCCACCGTTGCCGAGGGCGGCATCCTCCTCCTGATCGCGGATCTCCTCCATATCAAAGCCGAGCTCTTCCACCGCCTGGCGGGCATCCTGAAGGATACCGAGGTTGGTCATGCTGTTGCCGAGCGAGCGGCCGATGAGAAACTCCAGGGAGAGGTAATAGACCCGCTTTTTCTGCTTGGCGTAAAAGGTCTTCTGGGTGGAGATCCATTTCTGCACCAGCAGATCGCGCATGGTGTAGGCCAGGGCCTTGTAGACATCACGGGCACCGGACCGCTCCGGGTCACGGCCCTGAAAGCTCATCAGGTGGTGGACGATATTTTCCTTGATCGCCTTGACCGTCGAAGGGAAGGGCATCGCCGGCCAGGAGGCTCCATTGCCGTTACCGTTGGTCTGGGTTACAACTTTTTCGAGCACCTTCATAAAAATCTGCCTCTGGGATAGGGGTTGGACTCGGTCGGGCGGGACGGGAGACGACCTCCGAAATCCTCTTTGGGCCGCCAGGAGAAAGGAAACCGCACTGGACAAAGCACCGGAACCGATTTATTGATAGTGGTGTAATATCCCATGATACCGCAAAACCGCAGAGATCACCAGAGGCGAGAGTGTAATCTGTCCACCGGTTGGGCAAACCGGCTGTGACACAGGGGCAGGGCTGATGTATTGCGTTGCCCTGTGTATTACATTGTGGTATGAGATGGGGCGTCAGCGCAGGGATGGGCAACAGGTAGGGTGCGTCATACGCACCATAGTGCCGAGCGGTAGGCAGAACCTACCCAACAAGAAAATTTACCGATCACAACGAAAAAGACCATGGCAGAAAACAGCAAAAACAAGCACGGCAACGATACCGCCAATCCCCCAAAAAGCGGCGGCAATCTGCTGCTGCCCTGCCTGGCCTGCCTGGTGATCGGCTTTATCGCCGGCGTCGCCTTCACCGTCTACAAGAGCGATCCGCCGGAGCAGCCTGCCGCCGCAGCCCCTGCCCAGCAGGCGGCCCAGCAGGAGAACATCCGCCAGGCGATCCTCAACCTCGAGGCGACGGTCACCGCCAAACCCGATGACCACCAGGCCTGGGTTCGCCTTGGCCACCTCTACTACGACGACAATCAGCCGGAGAAGGCAATTGCCGCCTACAGCAGAAGCCTTGAGCTCCATCCCGGGGACGCCAACCTCCTCACCGACCTCGGGGTGATGTACCGCCGTACCGACCAGCCGGAGAAGGCAATCGAGCTGTTTGACCAGGCGATGGCCATGGAGCCCGATCACCTCCCCTCCCGCTTTAACAAAGGGATCGTCCTGTATTACGATCTGGATGATCCCGCCGGGGCGATTGCCAGTTGGGAAGAACTGCAGCGGATCGCCCCTGAGGCAACCACCCCCACCGGGGAGACCATTGCCGTCTTTCTCGCAAAAATCAAAGATGAGGCGACCAAGGACCGCTAAAAGCCACCAAGGTCCGGCCCGCCGCCATAACCCAGGAACCCAAGGAGTCAGCATGCACTTTGAAACCCTCGCCATCCACGCCGGCCAGACGGTCGATCAGGACACCCTCTCCCGGGGGGTGCCGCTCTACCGCACCGCCGCCTATCTGTTTAAGAATACCGAGCACGCCGCCAACCTCTTCGCCTTGAAAGAGCTGGGCAATATCTACACCCGGATCGGCAACCCAACCCAGAACGTGCTCGAAGAGCGGATGGCCGCCCTCGAGGGGGGAGCCGCCGCCCTGGCACTCGCCTCGGGGACCTCGGCAATCTTCTATGCGATCATCAATATCTGCGCCGCCGGCGACGAGGTGGTCTCTGCCAATAACCTCTACGGCGGCACCTATATCCAGTTCGCCTCAATTCTCCCCCAGTTGGGGATCACCGTCAGGATGGTCGACCCGACCGACCCGGAGAACTTCCGCCGGGCGATCACCCCCCGGACCCGGGCGATCTTCTGCGAGACCCTGGGCAACCCCAGCCTGAACATGACCGACCTTGAGGCGGTGGCGGCGATCGCCAAAGAGCATCACCTGCCGCTGATCGTCGACTCCACCTTTACCCCACCCTGCCTGCTCCGGCCAATCGACCACGGGGCCAACGTGGTGATCCACTCGCTGACCAAATGGATCGGCGGCCACGGCACAAGCATCGGCGGTATCGTCATCGATGCCGGCAATTTTGACTGGCAGGACGACAAGTTCACCCTCTACAACCAGCCGGACTCCTCCTACCACGGGATGCGCTACGCCCACGACCTCGGGGCGCTCAACCCGGTGGCCTTTGCCCTCAGGATGCGCCTGGTCCCCCTGCGCAACCTCGGCGCGGCGATCAGCCCCGACAACTGCTGGGCCTTTCTCCAGGGCATCGAGACCCTCAGCCTGCGGGTGGAGCGCCACTGCGCCAACGCCATCCGGCTGGCCGAGCACCTCAACCGCCACCCCGGGGTCGACTGGGTCCATTATCCCGGCCTTGCCGGCTCTCCCGGCAACGAGGTGGCCAGGCGCTACCTGCACCACGGCTACGGCGGGATGGTTGCCTTCGGTATCCGGGGCGGCCTTGCCGCCGGCCGGCGGTTTATCGACAGTCTTGGCCTCTTCTCCCACCTGGCCAACGTCGGCGATGCCAAATCCCTGGCGATCCACCCGGCCTCGACCACCCACTCCCAGCTCAGCCCGGAGGAGCTCCAGGCTGGGGGGATCGAAGAGGGGATGATCCGCCTGTCGGTGGGCATCGAACATATCGATGATATCCAGGCCGATATCGACCAGGCCCTGGCCAAAGCCGCCTGAGCCGGCGGCAGGGGAGGCAACGGGGAGCAGATGAGCGGTACGGGCGGCACATCGATCGGGGTGGTGGAAAAGCAGTTCCACAGCTTTGCCCTGCCGCCTGAACCGCTGGTTCTTGAAAGCGGCGCCCGGCTCGGCCCGGTGACTATCGCCTACGAGAGCTACGGCCAGCTCAATGCCGCCGGGGACAACGCCATCCTGGTGGCCCACGCCTTTTCCGGGGACTCCCACGCCGCCGGCCACTACCCCGGCGACCGGGCGGAGGACAAGCCGGGCTGGTGGGACTTCATGATCGGCCCGGGCAAGGGGCTGGACACCGACCGCTACTGGGTGATCTGCGCCAATATCCTCGGCAGCTGCATGGGCTCCACCGGGCCGAGTTCGCCCAACCCGGCAACGGGAAAGCCCTACGCCCTTGATTTCCCGATGATGACCATCGGCGACATGGTCACCACCCAGAAGATCCTCCTCGACCATCTCGGGGTCACCCGGCTGCAGGCGGTGATCGGCGGCTCGGTGGGGGGGATGCAGGTGCTCGAATGGTGCCTCCGCTATCCGGAGCTGGTCCGGGCGGCGATACCGATCGCCTCGACCATGCGCCATTCGGCCCTGGCGATCGCCTTCAACGAGATCGCCCGCCAGGCGATCATGGCCGACCCCAACTGGCAGAACGGCAACTACTATGCCGGCGAAAAACCGGCCACCGGCCTGGCGGTGGCGCGGATGGTCGGCCATGTCACCTACCTCTCCGACGAGGCGATGCGCCGCAAGTTCGGCCGGCGTCTCCAGGACCGGGAGAAACTCTCCTACGGCTTTGGCGGCGACTTCCAGGTGGAGAGCTACCTGCGTTACCAGGGCTCCAAGTTCGTCAACCGCTTTGATGCCAACTCGGTGCTCTATATCACCAAGGCCGCCGACTACTTTGACGCCGTCGACCGGTTCAGCGCCCTCACCCCGCCTGCCGCCGGCGGACACCGGATCAAATACCTGGTGGTCTCCTACAGCTCCGACTGGCTCTACCCGACCTACCAGGCCAAAGAGCTGGTCCAGGCCCTCAAACGGGGCGGTCAGGAGGTGAGTTTCTGCGAGATCGAGGCGGACTGCGGCCACGACGCCTTTCTCATCCCCGACCCCCGCCTGACTCGGCTGCTGGGAGGATTCCTCGATGGTCTCGGCTGAGCACGCCCCGATCCGCTTTGATCTGCGGATGATCGCCTCAACCATCGAACCGGGCAGCCGGGTGCTCGATCTCGGCTGCGGTAATGGCGACCTGCTCGCCTGGCTGGTGGTCCACAAGGAGGTGATCGGCACCGGCATCGAGCGGGACAAGGACAAGGCGGCCCACTGCATCGCCCGGGGGCTCACCGTGCTCCAGGGGGACCTCAACAGCGAGGTTGACGACTTCCCCGACGGCTGCTTCGATTACGTCATCCTCAGCCAGACCCTGCAGCAGGTCTTCGCCCCGGACCGGCTGCTCAGCGCGCTGGCCCGGATCGGCCGGCGGGTGATCGTCAGCTTCCCCAATTTCAGCCACTACTCGATCCGCCTGCAGCTGCTCCTCCGTGGGGCGGCGCCGAAAAACGACCAGCTGCCCTACTCCTGGTACAACACCCCGAATATCCGGGTGATCACCTTAAAAGATTTTCGCGACTTTGCCCGGCAGGTAGGCTACCGGATCGTCCGGGAGATCGACATCTCCACCGGCCCGGCCGCCAAAGAGGGACAGATCATCCGCCGCCTGGCCAACTATCGGGCGACCTACGGCATTTTTATCATCGAAAAACACTCCGTCAGCGGAACCCCAAGAAAAACGAGGACCAACCATGGCTAATCCCCACATTCCCACCCTTGATACCATTCAGGCCACCGCCCTTTGCGACCACATCCAGGTGGCCAACGGCAGCAAGTACGACGAAGTGCCCAAGGTGGTCAAGGAGCTGATGTCCTCCTGGAGCTCCAAGGACTGCTTTGAACACATCAGCCCGGTATCGATTCCCTCCCAGGAGAAGGTGATCGCCATCGTCGAACAGGCCAAGCGGATTCTCTTCCCCGGCTATTTCACCCGGAGCAAACTCCACGCCGCCAACCTCGAGTACTATATCGGCAAACAGACCACCGACCTCTACGACCAGCTGGCCGAGCAGATCGTCATGGCCATCCGCCACGACTGCCGGCGCAACGAGCTGCCCTGCACCAACTGCGAGACCCGCAGCCACCGCCTGGCCCTGGCCTTTGTCCAGACCTTGCCCCGGGTCGCCGCGCTCCTCGCCACCG
This sequence comes from Desulforhopalus sp., assembly GCA_036350955.1. Taxonomy (GTDB): domain Bacteria; phylum Desulfobacterota; class Desulfobulbia; order Desulfobulbales; family Desulfocapsaceae; genus Desulforhopalus_A. The sequence continues at coordinate 5,915 of JAZBOD010000196.1, forward strand.
ATGTCCGCGCCGCCCTTGAGGGCGATCCGGCAACCAAGAGCCCGGACGAGGTGATCTTCTGCTATCCCGGCCTGCTGGCAACGATCATCTTCCGCCTGGCCCACGAACTCTACCTGCTCAAGGTGCCGATCATCCCGCGGATCATGACCGAATACGCCCATAACCAGACCGGCATCGACATCCACCCCGGGGCGACCATCGGCCAGTCCTTCTTTATCGACCACGGCACCGGGGTGGTGATCGGCGAGACCACGGTGATCGGCGACAACGTCCGCATCTACCAGGGGGTGACCCTCGGTGCCCTCTCCCTGCCCCGGGATGCCGGCGAGAAGATGCGCAATATGAAGCGCCACCCGACCATCGAAGACAACGTCATCGTCTACTCCAACACCACCATTCTCGGCGGGGAGACCGTGATCGGCAAGGGTTCGGTGATCGGCGGCAATATCTGGCTCACCGAAAGCGTCGCCCCCGGCACCAAGGTGCTGCTCAAACGACCGGAACTGATCTATGCCGATTCCCGGTAAGCCGTTGTAAAACAATACCATGCCATCACAGTACTCGGGACGGCATAAGGAGCCGTAACGAAAGAGATAGAAATGACTTGGTTATTTCGTAACGGCTCCTAAGCCAGTCTCCCAGGCAATTCCGCCCCACACCCCTTATACCGAGGACCACCATGGCCACGACCATTCTCGAAAGTATCGGCAACACCCCGCTGCTCACCCTGGTTAATTTTGCCGCCGACAGCGGCGCGACCATTCTCGCCAAACAGGAGTCGCGCAACCCGCTGGGCAGTGTCAAATGCCGTATCGCGGTGTCGATGATCGAGACCGCCCTGCGGCAGGGCCGGATCACCCCGACCACGACGATCATCGAACCGACCAGCGGCAACACCGGCATTGGCCTGGCCTTTGTCTGTGCCCACAAACGGCTGCGGCTGATCCTCACCATGCCGGAGAGCATGAGCATCGAACGGCGCAAACTCCTCAAACATCTCGGCGCCGAACTGGTCCTCACCCCGGCGGCGGAAGGGATGAAGGGGGCGATCGCCAAAGCCCAGGAGATCCACGCCGCCACCCCGGGCAGTTTTATCCCCGACCAGTTCGGCAACCCGGCCAACCCGGAGATCCATCGCCAGACCACCGGCCCGGAAATCTGGCGGGACTGTAACGGCCAGGTGGACTTTCTCGTCGCCGGGGTCGGCACCGGCGGGACGATTACCGGGGTCGGCGAGGTGCTGAAAAGCCGCAATCCGGCGATCCGCATCGTCGCCGTCGAACCGAAAGATTCGCCGGTGCTCTCCGGCGGCAGCCCCGGCCCGCACAAGATCCAGGGGATCGGTGCCGGTTTCGTCCCGGCGATCCTCAACCGGGAGATCATCGACGAGGTCATCCAGGTCGGCAACGACGAGGCCTTCGCCACCGCCCGGGAGATCGCCCTGAGCGACGGCATCTTCTGCGGGATCTCCAGTGGTGCGGCGGCCTGGGCGGCGCGGCAGCTGGCTGAGCGGCCGGAGAATCTCGGGAAAATCATTGTCGTGGTGCTGCCCGACACCGGCGAGCGCTACCTGAGCACCCCGCTGCTCGCTGATTAGTATCTAAGAAATTCAGCTCCTGCCCTTCAGAGCTGAATTTCGTCAAGATACGTATCCCCTGCCCAGCCTGCCGACCTTTCGCGATGCAGCTTCCGGCAAGACCAAACGGCCTGCCAACCTCCGGAAAAAAACAGCAGAGGA
>JAZBOD010000197.1:0-2118 GCA_036350955.1 Desulforhopalus sp.
AGGGCAGCTCGCATAGCTCACTCTAGCTCGCTCGCCTGCCTAAACGAACCTGGAACACTGGAGATCGGTTATTGTTTCGGATTATGAAGTCTCTTGTTGTGTAGCGGTGAACGATCACTGTCGGCCAGCAAAACCACGCGCTCACTATAATGAAATGTGCATTACTGTCAACCGGCAACTCCACCGGCGACAGCCGCCAAAGCTCTTCTTCAGCATAAAGGATAGATCTATGCAGCACAACCAGACAGTCCTCACCCACCGTCTTGACTATCGCCCTTTTGCCTATGCGGTTATCAGCCTCGATCTCTGTTTCCAACTCTTTGAAGGGCGCACCGAGGTCCATGCCACCACGGTATATCACCGGATTCCCCAGGAAGAGGCAGGCGAAGTTCCCCTGATCCTCGATGGCGAAGGTCTTGAACTGCTGCTGATAAAAATCGATGGCCATCAGCTGGCCGCCGACCGTTATCGGCTTGAAGCGCATTCGCTGGTGCTGATCGATCCGCCGGAAAGGTTTCGGCTGGAGGTGGTAACAGCCATTCATCCGGAAAAAAACACCGCCCTCGAAGGACTCTACCGTACGGGAGGCAATTACTGCAGTCAGTGTGAGGCCCAGGGTTTTCGAAAAATCACCTTCTATCCCGACCGCCCCGATGTCTTGACCCGATTCACCACCCGGGTTGAAGCCGAGCGCAGCAGCTGTCCGGTTATGCTGGCCAACGGCAACCTGGTGGACGCAGGCCTGCTGGCTGACGGGCGCCACTTTGCCGTCTGGGAGGATCCCTATCCGAAACCCTGTTACCTTTTTGCCCTGGTCGCCGGTCGTCTGGTGGCGGTTGAGGATGAGTTCGTCACCCGTTCCGGGCGGATTGTCGCGCTGAAGATCTTTGTTGAAGAGCACAACCGGGACAAATGCGGCCATGCCATGGTCTCGCTGCAGAAGGCAATGCGTTGGGATGAAGAGGTCTTTGGCCTGGAATACGATCTGGACATCTATATGATCGTCGCCGTCGATGACTTCAACATGGGGGCGATGGAGAACAAGGGGTTGAACATCTTCAACGCCAAGTACGTACTGGCCTTGCCGGAGACCGCCACCGACGAGGATTTTCTCGGCATTGAGGGGGTAATCGCCCACGAATATTTCCATAACTGGACCGGGAACAGGGTGACCTGCCGAGACTGGTTTCAACTCAGTCTCAAGGAGGGTTTGACGGTATTCCGCGATCAGGAGTTTTCCGCCGACATGAACTCTCGGCCGGTACAGCGCATAGAAGATGTCAGGTTGTTGAAAAATTTTCAGTTCCGTGAAGATGCCGGTCCCCTTGCCCACCCGGTTCGCCCCGATGCCTATCTGCAGATCAACAATTTCTATACGGCAACCGTCTATAACAAGGGGGCCGAGGTGATCAGGATGATGCATACCCTCCTTGGGCCAAAGGCTTTTCGGCAGGGAATGGATCTTTACTTTGCCCGGCATGATGGCCAGGCGGTGACCTGTGACGACTTTGTCGCGGCAATGGCCGATGCCTCGGGGATCTCCCTCGAGCACTTTTCGCTATGGTATAGCCAGGCCGGCACCCCAGTGCTCAGCGTCACCGAAGAGTGGCGAGAAGAGGAGAGAGAGTATCGTTTGCGGTTGAGACAACATTGCCCAGATACCCCGGGGCAGAGCGGCAAACGGCCTTTTCATATGCCGGTCGCAGTCGGTCTGCTTGATGGGGAGGGGAATGAACTTCTCCAGGATGAACCCGGGGGGACCAGGATTCTTGAGCTCACCGAGCAGGAGCAGCTCTTTACCTTTCACAATATTGCTCACCGCCCGGTTCTCTCCTTTTTGCGGGATTTTTCCGCGCCGGTACGGGTCGCGCCATTTCAAAAGCGGCAGGACTTGGCGCACCTGATGCGTCACGACAGCAATCTTTATAATCGGTGGGACAGTGCACAGCGTCTGGCAAGCGAAATCATTATTGACAACGCTGCGAAAATCGCCTGCCAAGGCGCCCCGGAGTGTGACCAGCTCTACCTTGAGGCGGTCAACCACAGTCTGTCCGGGATGATCGCTGATCCGGCGCTGCTTGCTCTTACGTTACAGCTTCCGGGGGAAACGACTCTGGC
>JAZBOD010000198.1:0-4475 GCA_036350955.1 Desulforhopalus sp.
ATCCTTTTGCGTTACTCAAAGCTCCCTTGAAAAATGAGGATTTTGGTCCAAAATCAACGCGCGTGTGAACATGTTACCGCAGGCATAGAGTTGATATGTCGAGGATAAAATTTTGAGTATAACGTAGGGTTTGGGCGAAAAGATCGTTTTGCAAATGGCTCATAGTGCCCGTCCGGAAGGTGCCAGACTAGAAGCCTGGCGGAGGGGCCAATAATCTAGCCTATTGGAGAAAAAATGAATCAATTGAAACTCGGGCTGCCGAAAGGGAGCCTGGAAAAGGCCACCATTGATCTTTTTGAGAAGGCCGGCTGGCGGATAAAACCGGCGGCACGGAATTACTTTCCCAAAATCGATGACCCGGAACTGGACTGTTCGATCTGTCGACCCCAGGAGATGTCCCGCTATGTCGAAAACGGCACACTTGATGCCGGGATCACCGGCAAGGACTGGACCATGGAGAATGACTCCGAAGCGGTGCTGGTCTGTGACCTGGTCTATTCGAAGGTCAGCAACCGGCCGACCCGCTGGGTTATCGCCGTGGCCGGAGACTCGCAGATCAAGACTCTTGAAGATCTTCACGGGAAAAAGATTTCCACTGAGCTGGTCAATGTTACCCGGAGATTTTTTGCCGAGCGTAACATCGAGGTAGATATTGAATTTTCCTGGGGGGCCACTGAGGCCAAGGTTGTTTCCGGACTGGCCGATGCCATCGTTGAAGTGACCGAAACGGAAAGCACCATTCGCGCCCATGGCTTGCGGATCATTCATGAGCTGATGGAGTCCAACACCCAGTTCATTGCCAACAAACAGGCATGGAATGATCCGTGGAAGCGGGAGAAGATCGAAAATATCGCCCTGCTCTTGCAGGGGGCGCTTAATGCCGACCGGATTGTCGGCTTGAAAATGAACGTCGCCAGTGAAAAACTGGCGACCATTGTTGAGATTCTCCCTTCGATCAACGCCCCGACCGTAGCCAGTCTGTACAATCAGGATTGGTACTCGGTGGAAACTGTGGTCTCCGAGGATATCGTTCGGGATCTTATTCCCCGATTGAAGAAGTTGGGGGCCGAAGGTATTATAGAATATGCCTTGAATAAGGTTATTTAGTGTCCTGTCAAAGGAGAAGAACATGGATTTTTCCCAGGTTGAATTTCTCCTGAGCGTGCATCGCCTGGGGCAGCTTCCCCCGGAAGAGCTTCCGGAAATCGCTTTTGCCGGACGGTCAAACGTCGGCAAATCGAGTTTGATGAACACCCTTATCGGGCGTAAGAGTCTGGTGAAGGTGAGTGCCAGGCCGGGAAAAACCCAGGGAATCAATTACTTCCGGGTGGCCGATGACTGTTTTTTGGTCGACCTCCCCGGATACGGTTTTGCCAGGGTGGCAAAGGTGATGCAGAATGCCTGGCAGAGCCTGATCAGTTCCTATCTGGAGAATCGACGGACTCTGCGTTGTGTGGTGGTGATCATCGATATCCGTCATGAACCGAAACCGCAGGACAGCCAGCTGATCGGCTGGTTGAGGGAAAAAGGGCTGCGCTGTTTGCCGGTGTATACCAAAATTGATAAAATCAGTGGCAGCCAGAGAGAGAACCACGCCAGAATCCTCGATGCCGGACACGGTCTGCAAAGAGAAGAACGGGTGCTGTTTTCTGCAAAGACCGGGCAGGGGCGCAGTGAACTGATCGAGGCACTGGGCCGTTTTCTCACCTGAACCGGTAGACCTCCCCGGAAAGGAGATGTTGCCATGCCGGAAATGTCCAAATCGCAAAGGGGACGTCACGCCATCCGCACCTTCAAGGTGCTCACCGACGCGATTATTCTCCAGGGGATGTATAAACCGAGCGGCATGGTCGGGGAGAAATTGGCGGAGGCCCTGCGGCAGCTCAGCCCGGAAATCTATGGTTCAATGAACGACAGCCGGGTTGTTGAACTCAAAGGTCTGCACTACGTCATTGACCGGATGCCCCGGGGAATCGAAAACTGTACCAGACTGATTTTTACCGCCCAGGAAGACTTTCAACACACCTCGTTTGAAAAAATTGTCCCCCTGAAACGGCGCCGCGCCTCCTATGCGGTCTCGGCAAAGGAGATCTGTTTTGTCATCACCACCGGCAAAAGCGAAATCTATGACATCCTCACCCACATTACCTTCCTGAACATCGAGGCCCAGAAGGTTTTCGCCAGACGCACCTACCGAGGTGATGAGGTCAGCCACGAATGGCTCGAGTTGGAAAGGCTGGCAACCGGCTCTCAGGAACCGGTAGGTGAAGAGCTGGAGCAGGCTATCTGGAATCTCTCGATCATTCTCGGCAGGAGTTACCACGAGACCCGCGAAACCTATGACGCTCTTGAGAAAAGCCGGCGAGAGTTCAATTCGAACAACGGCCTTTTCCGGATCGTTTACGGGATCGGCAACAGGATGATGGCCGAGCAGGAGTCAGTCAAGAACCAGCTGACCATCTATTTTACCCCTGCTCTGCAGGAGATGATTGACCAGCAGAAATATGCCGCTCACTGGGCTGAAGCCCTCAAGGCCGAGCTTTTTCGCCTGCACCTTGACGATCGCCCGCTGCACCTGATCAGCGCCAACATGCATTCGCTGCTCAATCTGATCTACGGTGCCGGAGCCCTGGCCGCCGCTGGGATTGCGGTGCCGGCTGATCTCTACGCGATGGTCAGGACTATCCGGGACCAGGGAGCAGCAGTTTCCATCCTGGCCCGGGAGTACGGTTTTGTCTTTCTCGACGACCAGTCCGGGGCAAATATCGATGTGGAAATTATCGATCTTTCCCGGATCGACCCCGGTCATCTCCATCCCGATCTGCAGATTAACCTCGATTTTGTCAAAGTGGCAAAACCGGTACTGGTGGTCATCGACTACGCCTTCGGCACCCAGGCTTTTGACGTCATGGACGAACTGCTCAACCCCTGTCAGATCGAAGGCAGGGAGCTGTGCTTTGATGTTCAGTCGATATCTATTATGGGTAAAGCCGGGGTGTTGCCTGGCAAAAAGGGGGATATCATGCTGGCCACCGCCCATGTAATGGAGGGAACCGCCAATAATTACATGGTCAATAACGATCTGACTCCCGGTGATTTTGCCGACGATGTTGCAGTATACGTCGGGCCGATGCTTACCGTTCTCGGTACCTCCCTGCAAAACCGTGATGTCCTTGAGCGGTTTTTCTCTTCCAGCTGGCGGGCGGTTGGCCTGGAAATGGAGGGGGGACACTACCAGCGGGCAATCAGCGGAGCGATTATTCAGGGTCATATTCCGGCATCGATGAAAACCCGTTATGCCTATTATGCCTCGGATAACCCAATGATCAGCGGGCAGACGCTTGCCTCCGGGCCGATGGGTGACGAGGGTATCGTGCCGACCTATATGATTGCCAAAATAATTCTTGAAAAGATCGCCAACTATGACAAACCGGTCGAAGGGACTTCCCCTGCGCAGCCGCCTGCTTGATTTTTCCCCCTGGATTCTTGCGGTTGCCTGCACTCTGCTTCTTCTGTTGCTCACCCTTTTTGCGGTGAGCAGCTATCAGCGGGAGAAAGAGTTGATCGGTGAAGCCCTTGTCCAGAAAAGTCTTACCCTGGTTCGTTTTATCAACAGCTCCGCCCGTGAATCGATCCGTGATAAGCTCCGCTTCCCAGGGGAGTCGCTGGATTGGGGAGAGCATCTGCGGGCGGCTATGGCTCAGGCTGCCGAGCAGCCCGGGGTAGAAGCGGTAATGCTGGTAGCACCGGATGGGCAAGTGATCGTTCAGGCCGGCGATGGGGAAGGGCCGGTGGCGGTCGATCAGCAGGCGATGGCTCTGCTTGCGGCTCTTCGCGAGCAGGAGAACAAACTTTTTCTCTACAGTATTGGCAAAGCCGGGGCTGAGGGTAACCAAAAATTTCAGCTGGCGGTACGGCATGGTCCCCCGGAGCTTGATGGCCGACCGGAGCGGGGGCGGGGGATGCCGCCGATGATGATGCGGCGTTTTGCCCAGCATCCGGGGTTTTCCGCCATCCAGCAGGAACTCGAGCGGTTAGCCGAACTACGGCCGTTCTACCTGGTGCAGCTTGATTTCGAACTGTTTAACACCCCGCTGCAGCGTCAGCTGCTGCAGATTATCGTCCTGGTGGTGGTCATAGCCCTGGTCGGCCTGGGTGGAGCGTTGTCGGTCATCACTCTGCGCGGATTGCGGGGCTCTCAGTCGAGGTTGACAAGGATGCGGGCTTTCACCGATCTGGTGGTCTCGTCCCTGCCACTTGGCCTGATCGCCACCGACAGAGACGGGGCGATTCAGGTTTGCAATGGGGTGGCCGGGTCCCTTCTGGCTCTGGATGAGAGCATGTTGCTCGGCCGGCAGGCGGTCGACTCTCTTGAGCCAAACCTGGCCCGGATGTTTCGCGGGGTTGGCTCGGCGGATGAAACGGTGCACCAGGCGGAGGTTAACCTCCGTGCCGCTACGGGGGAGGTCAGGACC
>JAZBOD010000199.1:0-13818 GCA_036350955.1 Desulforhopalus sp.
CACGCCGGGAAATGCCAGGGGAAAGGTCAGCAGGGCGATGAGGATCTTCCGGCCGGGAAAACGGTGGCGTTCAAGGAACAGCCCGGCTACCGCCGAGATGGCCAGCGTCACCAGGGTGACGCCGGCTGAGAGGAGTGTGGTGGAAATCAAGCTTTGCAGGTAGCGTGGCGTAGTGACCACCGCCAGGTAGGCAGACAGGCCGTCCCTTCCGCCCGGATGGAAAGTCGACTGGTAATTCCAGGCAAAGACCAGTCGACTCTATCCGCTCTCTGTTACCTTCTCGATGGGACTTCTTTACATTTTGATTTGGCTAAAGGTGCCGTGAGGACTTCTTTGGCCGGCGGTGGCCTCAGGTGCTCTGTTGAGCCGGATAATCATCGGTGCTTGTCGCTCTCCTATTAGAGTATAATTAACTTTTGCTGAGGGGAAAGGGCAGGGACAAACCGGGGTTGTCCGCGGATGCCGCCCTTCCTGGCACAGAGACCGGATTCAGTGGAGGCTACAGATGCACAAGGGCTGCCTGATTTTGCCGGCGGTGTTCGCCGCGGTGTACTGGCTCGAAAGGTTGGCGGTGGACAGGCTGGAACTGCCCCATGCCTGGATTCCGGCGGTGGTGCTGGCCATTGGGGTGACCCTGCTGCTGGGCAGTTTTCAAGGGGTGGCACAGGCCTGGCAGACCAAAACCACACCGGAGACAAATCCCCGGTCGTGGCAGGACGGGCAGACGGTACGGCTCGGCGGGGTGCTACGGGCTACGGGACGGGTTCTCCAGGCACCGTTCAGCGGGCGGGAGGCTGTGGTGCTCTGGTACGAAGCCACGGCACAACACTGGCAGGAGGGGAATCGGCAGTCAAGGCCGTCCTTTCGGGGCATCGACCTGGTGCCATGCGTCCTGGAGAGTGCTGCCGGGCGGTTTGCCCTGACCGGTGTCCCGAGACTTCGCGACATACCCGAAGAGGAGTTTTCCGGAGAAGGGCATCTCGAGCGGGCGGCCAGCCATCTGGTGCACAGCGAATGGCGCGCCGCACCGGACTTCCTCGCTGTCAATGCCCATGAGGCCATGGCCACCTTCTCCGGTGACGCGGCCAGCCTGCCGGTGAACCTGATGAACCGCCTGGCCCGGGAAATACTTGGCATGGACGACGGAGAGGGGAACGTCGAGACCTGCCGGCAGCGGCTGGTGCAACGAAAATGGCTGCTGCGGGAGCGGCTGTTGGCGGCGGGCAGCGAGGTGACCGTGGTTGGCACCTACCACGCCAATCCACCGCGGCTGGATATCGGTTATCGGCTCGATTGCCCGCAGCACGCGGTGGTTCCCGGTGCTGCGGTGACGACAGCAGCGAGCGGCCTCAGGCAGACGCTGATCTTCGTTGTGGTCCTGGCGTTGCTCACCGCTGCAGGGCATTACCTGGTGTTTTCTTCCGGCGGGGCGATGTACCGTAGTCTTGCGGAGCGGGTGGTGCCCAGCTGAAATTTTTCACCTTGCTGTTACCCTCCCTGGGTTTTCAGCAAGGTTTTTCACTGCCGGCCGGAGATTCAGCGGCCATACTACTTCCCCTTGCTCCTCGCGGTGAGCAACTCGACAACCTCTGGCGGTGCGGTATGGAGTTCGGCGGAGGCCAGTGGGGTGAGTCCGCTGTCGTCGGCGAGATTGACGTCGGCCCCGCCATCGAGCAGGACGGTAATCACCTCAACAGTCGGCGAGCCATTGAGCAGTTTCAGCAGTGCCGTATCGCCCGAGCCCTCCTGTTTGAGGTTGGGGTCGGCCTTGTTCTCCAGCAGGATCTTGATGACATTGATTTCGCCGATTTCCGCCGCGTACATCAGTACCGTCTTGCCGTATTCATCCCTGGCGTTGGGGTCGGCGCCGCCGGCGAGCAGGGCCTTGATCGCATCGAGAGAGCTGGTGCTGGCAGCAAGAGTGATAACCGGTATCCCGGTAACCATGTGGTTTGGGTCTGCCCCCTCCTTGATCAGCCTGGAGATTTCTGCCGGTTCGTTGTAGCTGACGAATTCGAAGAGTTGCTGGTTGAGTTCGTCGCTGCTGCAGGCAGGGCCGGCGAAAACTATGGCAAGCAGGGTAAGGCCTGCGATTCGGGCACGGGTGCGTTTCTGAATATTCATGGTCAACCTCCATTTGGGGTTAGAGGGGCGCCGGTGACTCGCCTTGGAGAGGATTGCGGTTGCTGTGCGCTCTATCGAGACATCGCTCCCCCCGAGCATCTGTTAAGCACTACCGCAGAGGAAGACAAGATCGGCTCTCGAGGAGAATTTTGCTCGAGATGTTGGGATGCTTCACGGATATCGTCTGGGGGCCGCCCGACGGGCAGCCGGATGGTCATCAGGCCTGGTAGAGGGTATCGACGACATCGGCAACTTCGCAATGGATCTGGTGGCTGTTGAGCAGGGCGCGGATGGCGCCGATCTCCTGTCGCGAGCCAACGGTGATATCGGCCCCGCCGTCCAGATCGATCAGGTCATAGCCGGCCCGGGTGAGGAGCGAGCAGGCTGCCGGATATTGGTCGACGACAAAGCCAAGAATGGTGAAGTCGGCCATGTAGTTGGCGGGAAGGGTCTTCCGGCTGAGATATCGTGCCCTGCCGGCGCAGTCGTTGCCGACCAGTGCCAGTTTGACCATCGCGGTACTCCTGGTTTGAGGGTTTTCCTGCCGGATGCCGGGCTCACCCCTGCGGCCGTGTTCCCGAAATGCCTGGCCGCCTGGTCTGGAACCTGCAGAGAAAAGCGAGTCGGGTGGCAGAAATTGCCGACACCCTGTTTACATCGTTTCTGATTCGCGCGTATAATCCTCATGATAAATCATGAAATCTGCAGGCAAAGCCTTTTTTCTTGTTTGGCCCCGTGGCACGCAGTGTCCAGCCCCGATGGCTTATGCTGAGGTAGATGGGGCAATTGTCGGAAAATATATGTATTGTCGATTATTTATGGAAGTATTGGAGGGGAATTTTTGAACAAGCCAGAAGAAAAATACCGCGATGCAGTTTTTCTCATCACAGAGGAGCGATCCTGTCCCATTTACAATGCTGGTGAAGAGCTGAAGGTACAAAATTTCAACCTGTTGATACCATCCTATAAACCGACCTGCCTTCACCTGGCCCAGAAAATTGCCAACATTGTCACGGTAAAAGATACTATTGGCGGGCTCCCCCAAAGTGGTGGGCAAAAGTTGCAATTTGACTGCGGCGGTTGTGAGGGGATAATTCACTTTGAGTACAAAAAGGGAAAGGATTTTACCACGCTGCAGATGAAAATGCTCCAGGATGCAAAAGATCGGCGGCGGAGAAAGCTCATTGAACAACATTTCGGCACCCTCCGGCAGCTTGATATCTTTAAGCCGCTTAATGATCACGCTTTAGTCGACCTGACACTCCTGCTTGAGTTTAAAACGATTCCCAAAGATAAGAGGGTGGTAAAGAAGGGAGCGCCAGGCAATGACCTGTATATCATCTTGAAGGGAAGGGTAACGGTCATCAATGACCGAGGCGTGAAAATCGCCGAGATCAAGGCAGGAGAGATATTCGGCGAAATGAGTCTTCTTTCCGGCGAACCGGTGTCGAATTCCATACATACTGCCGAAGACAGCCAGGTGGCTTTGCTGAGTGTGAAGAATTTTCGGAATATCCTGAAAAGTTATCAGATACTGCAGCATTTCCTCTTAAAGATGCTGGTCGACAGGGCGCAGACAATAGCCTTGCGCTCAGGAAATATAACCTCCGGGATGGCCGGGAAACTGGCCGACATACGCCTTGTGGATCTTTTGCAGATGATCAATGCCGCACGGAAAACCGGGGCGGTTCATTTGTCACTTAAAGAAGGAAGAGCGGTGATCTTTTTTAAGGAGGGGGAAATCGTCTTTGCCCGTTTCCTGAAGCATCGTCAAAAGGAAGCCGTGTATGCCGTGTTGGCAGAAGAAAACGGCAACTTCAGTTACACCAGGGGCATTCCCAAAGAGTTGGCCAAGTCGCCACCAATTGGTGAGTTCAGAGGATTGATGCTGGAGGGGCTGCAGCGGCTGGCAGTGCCATAGACCCCAATCGAATCATGGGCACAACACTCTTTTCGCCCAACCTCCGGGTTATGTTGAAAATTTTATCCGCGGCATATCAACCATGCCTGTGGCAAAATTCACAGGCCTTGATTTTTTGAACGAAAATCCGCGTTTTGCAAAAGGCTCAACCATTAAGGAAATTTCTGTGCAGCTCTTTGTTGATTTTGACAAAATGACCAGATTGTTGGCCAACGCCGCCGCTGAAGGACGGTTTCAGCTCTATGAGCATGAGGCGTATGAGCTGTTGAGCGCCCTCGGCTCTGAATCGGTTCCTGAGTATCTCCTCTTTGACCGGGACCACAGGTTGACGTCAGATGCGCTGACCCCTTTTCTCGGTGAAAAGGTGGTGCTCAAGGTGGTGAGCCCGGATGTGGTGCACAAGTCCGATGTGGGTGGAGTAAAAGTGGTGTCCCGGCTGGCCGGAAAAGTCCGGAGTGAAAGCCGCCGAATGATCGACACGGTGAGCCGAAAATATGCTGAATTCATCGAGAATAACCGGGGCCAGGAGCCATCGGTCTACCAAGGGTTGAGCGGTGAAGAGTTGCGGGACGCGGTGAGCAAACGGATCCGCGGTGTTCTTGTCACCCAATATCTGCCACCGGAATCCGATGCCCTGGGAAATGAGTTGCTGGTCAGTCTTCGCTGGACCCGGGAGTTTGGCATGGTGATCACCGCCGGACTAGGTGGCACCGACACCGAACTGTATGCCGAAAGGTTTCGGCTTGGCCAGGCGGTGGTTTCGGCATCCACCGCTCACGCCACTGGCGAAGAATTTTTTGAAATTTTTCGAAAAACCATCGCCTATGAAAAACTCTCAGGCCAGACCAGGGGGGCGAAACGCCTGGTCTCGGATGAACAGCTCATGGAATGCTTTGGTGCTTTTATTGAAGTGGGCAACTACTACTCACCACTGCATGATGGTGCACCCTTCGTCATCGTCGAACTCGAGGTCAACCCTTTTGCTCTGGTAGATTATGAAATGGTCCCCCTCGATGGTTTGTGCCGATTTGCTCTTCCTTTCAAGACCAGGGTTCCCCGTGGGATTGAGCGAATAGGGAAGATGCTTCACCCGGACCATGTGGCGATTATCGGGGTCAGCGCCACGAAGATGAATTTTGGCAGGAATATTTTAGAAAATATGCTCAAGGCAGGTTTTCCAAAAGAAAACATGACGGTTGTTTCGCCGAGTGCCGAGGAGATTGCCGGGGTATCCTGTGTCAGGGATATCACCGGGATAGCGAATACAGATTTGATGATCATTGCCGTAGGGGCGCATCAGGTACCTGAATTGATCGATGAAATTATCGACAATCAACGGGCGCAGAGCGTGATCCTTATCTCCGGGGGTATGGGCGAGACCGTGGAGAGCCAGGAGCAGGCTGGACAGGTTATTGACAAAATCATTCAGGCACACTCCAGGGATCAAGGTGGGCCAGTATTTCTTGGCGGCAATTGTCTGGGAGTGATTTCCCGCTCAGGAAAAGTCGATTCCTTTTTCACCCCCGAATCATCTTCGCCAAGACGACGTGAAAAAACGCCAGGTCCTGTGGCGCTGATCAGCCAGAGCGGCGCCTTTTCTCTGGTGCGCATGACCAGGTTGGTTTCTGGAGATCCCTCTTACAACATCACTGTTGGTAACCAGATGGATCTGACCATCGGCGATTGCATCGCCTGGCTGGCTGATGCTGATGATATCGGGGTGATCGCCTTTTATGTCGAAGGGTTCCAGGATCTTGACGGGCTTCATGCCTGCCGGGCTATCCGCAAGGCTGTGGCACGTGGCAAGGAGGTGCTGGTTTACAAGGCAGGCCGGACCGCTGAAGGAAAAAATGCCACCGCCGGGCATACCGCCTCGGTTGCCGGGGATTACATGGTCTGTACATCCTGTCTGAGCCAGGCGGGGGCACTGGTGGCGGACAGCCTTGAGGAATTTGATGGGCTGATGAACCTGGCATCGACTTTTCATCGGAAAACGGTCACCGGGTACAGGGTTGGCGCATTAACCCCGGCAGGTTTTGAGAGTGTGGGCATCGCCGATTCCCTTGAGGCCAGAGACTCGGGGCTTCAGCTTCCTCAATTTCGAGATGAGACAAAACAGGTTTTGGCAGGGCTGATGGAAAAGGTTGGGCTCAAGGAGATTATGGCGGTGAAAAACCCGCTTGACTTGACCCCGGCAGCCCCAGATGTGATGTATACCGAGTCTATCCGGGCAATGCTTGCCGATCCCACCCTTGATGCTGTCGTCACCTCTCTGGGGTCACTGTCCCCGGCGACATCAGATACCCCGGCGGCAAATGACCCCCGGGGTTATGTTACGGCTCCCGGCAGCCTTGCCAGCCTGCTGCCCGGTCTTTTGACCAGTTCGCCGAAACCACTGGTGGTCTTCAATGATGCAGGAGACGCACACGAACCAATCAACGATTGGCTGAGGCAGCAAGGTGTGCCGGTGTTTTCGACCTGTTCCCAGGCGATGACCCTTCTTGCGAGATATACCGCCTACAGGTTTCGCCTGGATGTCCGAGGGCCTGAAGGCCATGACCGTACTTCAGGAAGATCAGCTTAACTGAAGAATTCCGGCTCGGCATGGCCGTTCTCTTATGCAATTTCCTTTCCAGGGGAATTTTCCCGATATTCCCTTGTCTTTTCCAGCAAACTGCCCAGCGTATGTTCTATTGTATGCTTTGATAACGCTTGACCTGCCGGGTGGTAGTTCAGGTGTGATCGCGTAAACCGAGCTGGATTGCTGGCGTTATAATCCAGTTCTGAAAAGATTTCAGCTGATGGAAATTACTATGGGTTTACCTGGAGAAGCGAATGTAGAAAAAGGCATTCTTCTTGAGA
The DNA here is from genome assembly GCA_036350955.1 of Desulforhopalus sp. Lineage (GTDB taxonomy): Bacteria > Desulfobacterota > Desulfobulbia > Desulfobulbales > Desulfocapsaceae > Desulforhopalus_A. The sequence goes on from JAZBOD010000199.1 coordinate 6,908, forward strand.
GGCAGGCGCATTTCACCCAGGCAAAAGCCGTATATGCGGATATCCTGCAGCATGCCGGTGACGAAACTCTTCTTGAAAAAGTGCGATTGCGGCTAGAGGATATGGACGACCTGATTGCTGAGAAGGTGCTCTATCAGCGTATCGATGAAAACGCCAAACGGGTGCTGACGGAAATCGGGATGAATCTTGCCGGCAACGAGATTCTCTTGGATATCCTCATGGAAGCTGATGCGCTTGATTTTGACAGCGAAACAGCACTGTTTGTCCCTTTAAAAAGGAGTTTCGTCGATCATTGTCTGGAACAGGTTCCTCGTGCAATGCCAGGAGATCCTGGGAAAAATAGCTTCGGCACCGGTGCAACCTCTCCCTTTCTCAAACGGTTTGGCGAAGAAGAACTGCGCCCGGCCAACCGCCGGGAATATGAAGCAATCACCCGGCTGGTGGCTGAAAGCCAGGATGTGGTGAACATTTTCAGTCTGCCGGTGGCCTGCGATAAAAGTATCTCGCTTTTCGAAGTGGCCCGCTTAATGGAGAGAGCCTATCACGGGCTAAAGATGATCACCACCAGTACCATGACTGCTGAGGAGATGACCTTTTTGCACGGCAAAGACCACTGGATTGACGGGACCAGCCTGATCGCCGCCCTGACCCCGATGAACAACATGGTGGAGCCTTTTTTACGCAGCGCCCGTGCCGGCAATAACCTTCTGCTGATCGACCAGACGATTGCCGGCGTTTCCGGGCCAGGCAGCCCGGAGTCATTTTTGACCCAGACCCATGCCCAGGTGCTGTTCATGATGATTCTCGCCCAGACTGTCAACCCGGGGGTTCTCTGCATCCACGGTGGTCTTCCCAGCGTGACCGAGGCAGGTGGCAATCTCTCATACAGTTCACCTCTTCAACCCCTCATCAATGCCGCTCTGGCGCGAGTCAATACCTGGGTTACCGGCTTTCCTTCTGCTCAGACCGGAGGGAGCACCAGTCTGGCCGATGTTACTCCCGAGGCGGTTTTCGAGTCGGAATTAAGCCGTAATTCGTTGCGAAAGTATGGTGTGCACATCCTGCGGCATGCGATGGGCGCCCTGGGCAGCCTGAACTTTTTCAGTATGGAAAAATTTGTGGAAGACTGTGAACGTGAACGCCATTCCAGGGAGATCTTTGCAGCGTGTCCCGAGAGTACCGGCGTTATACCGCTGTATTTTCCAGGTGACGACCATGCCCTTGCAGGGATTCGCGAGATTGCCGAGAGAGGAAACCCGAAAAATGCTGAACACACTTTACAAAACGTCGATTCGTTTCTTCAGTGGGAGCAGAGCATCAGAGATGCTGCTGAAAAAAAGCTCTACTGCCCACAGCTCAACGATACAGTTATCGAGGCAATACGCGGTGGAGAAATGGCTCGAAAAGTTTACGCGCCATAAATTTTCCTCAGTCCATCAGGGTAGTTCGGTATGATTCCCCATCACATTCTGGCAACCGGAGTGAGCCGTTGCTACAGCGAGGACGGTGAGCCAATCGCTTGCCTGGGTAGCGGCCAGGATGGAGAATTTCGTTCGGGAACCGGCTGGCCGGTGGAACGGTTTGAGAGTCTTGGAGACCATTTGGTCCGGGATCTGGCTACCCGGCTGATCTGGCCGAAAAACAGCTGCCTGACCGAATACCCTTTGCCTTGGCTGGAAGGGCTGGCTTTGGTCGAGCAGATGAACCTAGAGGAGAAATTCGGCAGGCGTGACTGGCGGATGCCGAATCGTCGCGAATTGCGCAGCCTTATTGATCACAGTATGAAGCAGCCGGCTCTGACCAGGGGGCACCCCTTTCATAACCTCTTTCTCGGCTGGTTCTGGACTTCGACGACTGCTGCGCTCGCGCCGGCCTACGCCTGGTATCTCCACCTTGAAGGCGGGAGAATGTTTTATGGCGAAAAAACCGGTTCCTTCTGGCTATGGCCGGTATGCGGGTTTTCGGATATCCTGCCGGCTACCGGGGCAACCCTCTGCTACGACGAACAGGGAGAGGTGATGACCGACTGCCGGCAGAGCCAGGACGGTGCTCTTCGGCTGGGCTGTCCCTGGCCTGTCCCCCGATTTATTCCAGGCTGGTCAGGGTTGTTGGACAGGCTGACCGGTCTTACCTGGCACACCCGGGCTGGGTTGGGCGGCCAAACCGCGACCTGGAGCGAGGCCCTGGCCACGGTTGGATCTTACGCGCAAGAGACCGGTCTGCCCTGGCGGATGCCGACTATCAACGAACTGGAGAGTCTTGTCGATGCATCGGCCCATAGTCCGGCACTTTCTCCAGGGCACCGTTTTACTGATCTGCAACAGGCCTACTGGTCATCGACCACCAGTGGATTTGAAACCGACTGGGCCTATGCTCTGTATCTGGATAAAGGCGCCGTTGGCGTGGGGTATAAGAAAAACCGTGATTTTGCTCTCTGGCCGGTTATGTCGCTGGAAAGCTGGGTATCCTGATGCCCTTCCTTCTTTGTAGGGCAAAATGCGCTATGATGTAACATGCTGCAAAACATAGTTGTATCTTGGCAGGAGTTGGGTCGTCCCCAGGCGGAACTGGTCAGGCGCCAGCCGGCAACCGCGTTCAGCAGACTACCAGCACCGGGCAGGGCGCAGTTTGCAGGACGCGGTTGGTGACGCTGCCGACGAAGAGATGGCTAAAGTTGCTCAGGCCGCGGGAGCCCATGACAATCACCTTGCACTCCTCGGCCTTGGCCAATTCGCTGATCGCCTTGCCCGCCGGTTCTTCGAGCAGCCGCTTTTCGACGGCAATGCCCGAATCGTGAAGTCGCTGGACAAAAGGTTCGAGCAGTTTCTCGCCCTGGGCAAGAATTCCGGCCATCGCCTCGTACCGTTGAGGTTGCTGGACGACGATTGTCGGAAATTTTTCGTGGCAATAGACCAGCAGCACCCCTGCATCAAACAGCCTGGCAAACTCAATCGTCTTATCCATAACCTTGGCGGAATGGTCGGAACCATCTACAGCCATAAGAATCTGATGCTTTGCCATGTCTCTCCTCGTATGGGTATCAGGTATATATATTCAAAAACACGCTTTTGGGAAAGAGGATTTACCTCAATTGGCCATCCATCCCGGGCTGCCCGGTCTTTTGGGCAACTTCTGGGGGCAATCTAAAATCCATTGCCAAAGGTTGGTTGAAGGAGTAGGTTTTGTGCATAGGAACGAATATCTTTTTTTGGGGGAGGCGGGTGAGGCCTCCTAAGAAAACGACTACTGCTCGCCTTTATCTCAGGGCCCGGGGAGGGGACCACGACACACTGTTTGGGGGGAAGAGACGACCAGTTGAAGAGCTGACCGGATGCCTCGAGGCAACTCTTGCAACTGGCGGGTGGTGAGGAGCTTTTTGATCATGTTCACTTTATCCAAAAGGAGGAGTCATGAAAGAACAACTCATCAACTACGATACCTTTATCAAAGTCTCCAATGCAATTTCCCACTCAAAAGAACCAGAAGAGGTCGCATTGATGACGGTGGAGGGGATCAAGACCGCCCTTGGCATAAAGGGGTGCGCCTTGTTTTTACTTAACCCAAAAACCGACGAACTGGAAATTGCGGCATCCTACGGCTTAAGCGAAGAATACCTGAAAAAGGGGCCAATCAGTGCCCTCAAGTCTATTGCCGCATCGTTAAAAGATGGACCGGTGGCCATCTATGATGTCATGGATGACCCGAGGCTGCAGTATCCCGAGGCTGCCCGCAAGGAGGGCATAGTCTCCATTCTCTCCGTGCCCATCCAGGTGCACAACAAGATCCTCGGAGCAATGCGGGTCTACACCGCTGAACCTTGGGAGTTCACCATCAATGATGTCAATTTTGTCAACGCCCTGGCCCAAATAGCCGGGATGTCGATAAGCGTGGCGAGGTATTCCAAAGGGATGAAAAGCAGCATTGACGTACTGCGCACCATGCAGGAAGTGCACGCCCATAGAAGCACCAGAATGACCCCCTATGAAGGGGTGCCGAAAAGCTTTTCAGCCGAGGAGTACGGCAAAAGCTATCAACCTGCGGCGTGAAAGGGTATGATCTCTCCCCGGTCTTCTTCTTACGCCGACAGACCAATGTCTGGTTAGCCGAATTGCCTTTTTTATCCATCTAGGACGCAATTTCTGTCTCATTTTTTAGCGCAATTACAGGTACGAAAAACCCATAGTCAATTCTCTCAGGGTTTCTCGATTTTCCCGATCACGCCCCGGAGTGGGTACCAATAATTTCCCGCAACGTGCCGAACAGTTGAGAAACCGGTCGTTATCCCTTGACTTGGCGTCTGCTTTCCCCTGATACTTCACTGGGGCAATAATACCGCCCATCGCCTGAGCGGTCCGCAACGCCAGGATTTTTTGCTCTTTTCCCGGAAACGTTACCTGTGGGGGGCTATTCATCGTGGTATTCACCTGATTGCCAGCGTACAGTGGACGTTTAATCCAGCCCAAAAGAGGCGAAGGGTCATGGCGGGTTGATTGATATCGTTGAGTCTTCCTGGATGCGTAAAAATACTGTCTCTATGATGGCGCCGCGCCAAAGTCACACCCTGCGAAACCGGATCTTTTTTTCCTTTCTCGCCGCCTTATTGCCGGTGGTGGTGTTTTGCACCACCGCCATCGAAATCTATCTGATTCCGGCGATTTCTGCCAATGCCCGCCAGGAGTTGCACAACACCACCCTGATGCTGAAAAGCGCGGTGCAGACCGCTGCCGATGTTGCAGTACGGACTCACCTCAAGGCGATTGCCGAAAAAAACGCGGAGATTGTCTCTCATCTCCTCGGTCGGGTCACTGCCGGGGAACTGGATTTAGAGGAAGCCAAGATACGGGCCAGGGAGATCCTTCTTGCCCAGCAAATCGGCAGCTCCGGCTATATCTACTGCCTCGACTCTCACGGTACGGCGGTGGTTCATCCCAATCCCGAGGTTGAGGGCACCGACAATAGCCGCTTCGCCTTTGTCCGCGAGCAGATGGCGCGCCAGCAGGGGTACATCGAATACGAGTGGCAAAATCCCGGCGAGGACGTCGCCAGGGCCAAAGCGCTCTATATGGTCTATGTTCCTGGTCTTGATTGGATTGTCTCGGTATCCAGTTATCGGGCCGAATTCATGGAGTTGATCGATATCGGCGATTTCAAGAATCTGGTGTTGTCACCGCGTTTTGGCGCCAGCGGCTACGCATACGTGGTTAACCAGCAGGGTGACACGCTGATTCATCCGCTGCTCTCCGATTACAATGCCCTGCGCCAGAGCGATCTTCCCACCACCTTTCTCCGCACCATGATCGACAGTGGCTCGGGGACCATCGAGTACCGTTGGCGCAATCCCGGAGAAAATGCGGTCAGCGACAAGATCGCCGTCTATGAGAGCATTGCCGAGTATGGCTGGGTGATTGTCTCCGCCAGTTACAAGAGCGAGATCCTCGGCCCAGCCACCACCGCACGCAAGGTCGCCTATGGCGCCACCGTGCTGCTTTGCCTGACCGTGGCCCTCGCCAGTTACCTGTTCAGTGGCCGGTTGACCCGTCCGGTGACGGCGATGATCGCCCAACTCGACCGCAACACCAGGCAGCTTCGCCATGAACCGCTGCCGGTGCACGGTGATGACGAACTGGGCCGGTTGGCTGGCGAATTCAATAATTTTCTCGCCACTATCGAGGCAAACAACGACGAGTTGCAACGGCAGAAGGATCGCTATCTCGGCCTGTTCGAGACCAGTCCGGACGCGTTAATCCTCTTGCGCGGCGACATCCTGATCGACTGCAACCCCGCCACCCTGTCAATTTTTGCCGGAGAGAAGGAGGAAATTATCGGAAAAACCGTGGTTGACTTGTCCCCACCCGAACAGTGTGGTGGACGTTCTTCCGCCGACCTTGCGGTGCAGTTGATCGGTGAGGCTCAGCCGGGAGGGCTGCAGACTTTTGAATGGCAGCATCGGGCCCTCGATGGCCGCCTGTTTGATGCCGAGGTACAGCTGAAGCGGTTTGGCGAGGATGCCGGAGAGGCGCTGCTGGTTGCTTTCATTCATGACATCACCGAGCGCAAGCGGGCCGAAGAGCAACTGCGAAAATCCGAGGAACAATTTCGCAATCTCTACGATGAGGCTCCGGTTGGGTATTTCGAATACGATCTGCAAGGAAATATCACTCGGGTGAATCATACCTACTTAAAAATGCTCGGGTATACCGATGAAGAGATGCTCGGACAGCCCTGCTGGAAATTCATTGTCGATGAAGTTGCCCGGGAGCAAATCCTCGCTAAACTTGATGGAGTCAGGCCTCCCGCTGTTGGGTTGGAGCGCATCTACCAACGTCAAGATGGAACGACCTTTCCTGTCTTGTTTGAAGATCGGCTTCTGCTCGATGAAGAGGGCCATATCAGGGGCATCCGAACCGCCATTCAGGACATTACCGGGCGCAAACAGGCCGAGGCGGAGCGGGAAAAACTCCAGGCCCAGTTGACCCAGGCGCAGAAGATCGAATCGGTTGGCCGTCTGGCCGGCGGGGTGGCCCACGACTTCAACAACATGCTCGGGGTCATTCTCGGCCATACCGAGATGGCCCTTACCCAGATAGATCCTTCGGCGCCACTGTATAGCAGCCTGCAGGCCGTGCAGCAGGCCGCACAACGTTCCGCCGACCTGACCCGGCAACTGCTTGCCTTTGCCCGCAAGCAGACCGTTGCCCCGAAAGTCATCGACATAAACCGCGCCGTAGAGGGGATGCTCACGATGCTTCACCGTTTGATCGGTGAGGATATCCACCTGTCCTGGCAACCCGGCAGAAATCTCCAGCCGGTCAAGGCCGATCCTTCGCAAATCGACCAGCTCTTGGCCAATCTCTGCGTCAATGCCCGGGATGCCATCGACGGAGTGGGCAGAATCACCATCGAAACAGATA
>JAZBOD010000200.1:0-15870 GCA_036350955.1 Desulforhopalus sp.
AGACCTGGCCTGGAGGAGCGGCATCCTGACCGGGCGGTGGGCTGGCGATCCGCACGTTGAGCTTGATCAGCCCTCTCTCCCCCGGGTAATTGGCCATCGAATAGGCTCGGGTGACCGGGGTGTGGACGTGGGATTTATACTGGAACATCTTGAACTTGGTCCAGTCTGAAAGAAAACGGTCATCGATCTCGAAGTTGCGGTACTCAAGGGTATGCGGCGGTACCTCGATCTGGATAAAACCGCCGGCTTTAAAATCAACATCCTCGCCTTCGGGGAGGCCGATCACCAGCTCCTTGATGAAGGTGGCAACGTTGCTGTTAGAGAGTACCCGGCAGTGCCATTTGCGGGCCTCGAGGGTTTCCGGCGGGACCTGGATCTTCATGTCCCGTTTCACCGCCACCTGGCAGGCGAGACGCATGCCAAGCCTGGCCTCGCGGTTGTTGATCTGCGATTTTTCCGTGGGGAGGATCGACCCCCCACCTTCCTGGACGATACAGCGGCACTGCCCGCAACTGCCACCACCGCCGCAGGCAGAGGAGAGGATCACCCCCTGATCGGCGAGGGTGGTGAGCAGCTTGCCCCCAGGACGGGTCATGAACTGTTTGGTACCGTTGACATCGATGGTGATCTCGCCACTGGGCAGCAGAGTTTTTTTGGCCACCACGATGAGGGTGACCAGAACCAGCTGCAGGGCGAGAAAGGCGAGGATTGCGTAGATGATTTCAATCATGGTTGTTCTTCCTTGGAGGGATCGTCACCGCCTGGCATTCTCCTACATTTCCATTCCGGCCAGGCCCATGAAAGCGATAGCCATCAGCCCGGTAGAGATGAAGGTGATGCCGAGACCGCGCAGTCCCCCTGGAGGGTCGGCATATTCGAGGCGCTCACGGATACCCCCGAGACAGACCACCGCCAGGAAAAAACCCGCCCCCGAGCCGAAGCCGTAGGCGATGCTCTCGGTGAAAGCATAGTCCCGCTCCACCATGAACAGGCTGCCGCCGAGGATGGCGCAGTTCACCGTCAGCAGCGGCAGGAAAATGCCCAGGGTGTTGTACAGGGCGGGGACGAAGCGGTCGAGAAGCATCTCGAGGATCTGCACCACTGCGGCGATGATCGCGATATAGCAGAGCAGGCCGAGAAAGCGCAGATCCAGATCCGGCGCACCGGCCCAGGCCAGGGCGCCGGGGGTAAGCAGATAATTGAGGATCAGGTTGTTGATCGGGACGGTGATGACCTGGATGAAGAGTACCGCCGAGCCAAGGCCGATGGCGGTTTTGACCTGTTTGGAGATGGCCAGAAAGGTGCACATTCCGAGGAAAAAGCTCAGCGGCAGGTTCTCGAGAAAGATCGCCCGGATAATGATGTCAAGATGGTGGAGCATCACTCTTTCTCCTCTTGGCTGGGGTCGATACTCCTGAGAATCCAGATGATCAGGGCAATCAGAAAAAAGGCACTGGCCGGCAGGACCAGCATGCCGTTGCGCAGGTACCAGCCTCCGTCGGTGGTCAGTGGCATGATCACTATGCCAAACAGTGATCCGGAGCCAAACAGTTCGCGGACAAAGGCCACCGACATCAGCACCATCCCGTAGCCGAGGCCGTTGCCGATGCCGTCGACAAACGAGGCCAGAGGCGGATTGCTCATGGCAAAGCCCTCAGCCCGGCCCATGACGATGCAGTTGGTGATGATCAGGCCGACATAGATCGAGAGCTGCTTGGAGAGCTCGAAGTAGAAGGCTTTGAGGATCTGGTCGACGAGAATCACCAGGGTGGCAATAACGATGATCTGCAGGCCGATCCGCACGCTGGAGGGGATATGGTAGCGGACGATGCTGATGGTCAGGCTGGAAAAGGCCACCACCAGGGTGACACAGACCGACATCACCAGGGCGGTGGTCATCTGGCCGGTCACCGCCAGGGCAGAGCAGATTCCCAGAACCAGCAGGGCGATCGGATTTCGTTTGAATATCGAGCGGGTGAGCAGCTCTCTGTTGCTTTCAGCCATTGGTCCTGTCCTTGTTCTGCAGTTGGGCGATAAAGGGTTTGAAACCGTGTTCCCCAAACCAGAATTCCATCAGGTTATTGACCCCCTGAATGGTCAGGGTGGCCCCGGAGATGCCGTCCACCTGGTACTCGGCAGCCGGGGGCTGGTCGGCGGATTTCCCTTTAATCACTTCAAGTTCCACCTCGCCATCCGGGTTGTAGACCTTTTTCCCCTGCCAGCCGGCAAGCCAGCGCCGGTTTTCTATCTCGCCACCGAGGCCTGGGGTCTCGCCGTGCTCGTAGAAGGAGACTCCGCGGACCGTGCTCAGGTCGCCGTCCAGGGCGACATAGGCGTACATTGTCGACCAGAGCCCCTTGCCCCGAACCGGGAGGATGATCTGGTCGGTGCGGTCGCCCTGCTGGACAAGATAGACCAGGGAGTATTTTTCCAGATGGCGGATTTTTGCCGGGTCCTCATCTCCGCTCAATGCCTTGCCCTCCTGAAATGCGGCCTGAAGCTGACGGTACGTCGCCGGGTCGACCACATCTTCACCGACAAACTGGCCGGAGGCCAGTTCCACCACCCGGGTCTCGATCGGGGCAAACATTTCGTCGACCGTTCTGCCCTCCTCAAAGAGGCCGGCGGCAAAAAGGATATGTTTTTTCTGGTCAATCTGGCGGTTGACCTCCTGCAGCGGGCGCAGGCCTACCGCCGCCCCGGCGACCAGCGCCGAGCAGGCAAAGGCCAGCACCAGAACGGTATAGAAGGGCCTGAATATGGATTCTTCAGCCATGACGGAGCATCCTTCGCTTGATATTGGCCTGGATGACAAAGTAGTCGAAAAGCGGTGCAAAAACATTGCCAAGGAGGATTGCCAGCATGATTCCCTCCGGATAGGCCGGGTTGGCCACCCGGATCATGATTGCCAGCACCCCGACCATCAGCCCATAGAGCCACTGGCCGGTGTGGGTATGGGCAGCCGACACCGGGTCGGTGGCCATGAAGACCAGACCAAAGGCAAAACCGCCCATCACCAGATGCCAATGGGGTGGAATGTCGTAGAGCGGGTTGACGGCACTGCCGGTAAAGTAGAAGTAACAGGCCGCGCCAAGTCCGCCGATCAGTCCTGCGGCGATCACCCGCCAGGGGGCGATGCGGGTGATGAGCAGCACCAGGGCGCCAAAGAGGCAGGCAAGGGCCGACGTTTCACCCATCGATCCGGGGATGGTGCCGAGGAAGGAGCTGAGCCAGGTGGTTCCCACTGTTGCCAGAGCACTTCCCGGCTGGCCGGCGGCAAACTGGGCCAGGGGGGTTGCCCCGGAGATTCCGTCCACTGCCGTCCAGACCAGGTCGCCGGTCATCTGCGCCGGGTAGGCAAAATAGATAAAGGCCCGGGAAAGCAGCGCCGGGTTCATGAAATTCCTTCCCACTCCGCCAAAAACCTCCTTGGCGAAGACCAGGCCGAAACTGACCCCCACCGCAACCTGCCAGAGGGGGATGGTCGGCGGCAGGCTCAGGGTGAAGAGCAGGCCGGTGACCAGAAAGGCTTCGGAAAATTCGTGGCCGCGGATCAGGTTGAACAGCCCCTCCCAGAATGAGCCGACGAGCATGGTTACCAGGTAGATCGGCAGAAAGTAGAGGGCACCGTGGACAAAGTTGGCGATCAGGCTGTTCGGGTCGCAGCCGACCAGGGCCATCACCGTTCCGCGCCAGCCGTCCGGGCCCGCCAGGCCCATGGCAGAGATAACCAGGTTGGCCTGGTAGCCGGTATTCCACATCGCCATCAGGGTGCAAGGAAGCAGGGCGATGAGCACCGTGGTCATGATCCGTTTCAGATCAATTGAGTCACGGATATGCGGCGCCCGGGCAGTTTTCTCGTTGGAGCCGAAGAGAAAGGAATCGAAGGCCTCATAGAGAGGGTACCAGCGGGCCAGCCGTCCACCTTTGGCAAAGTGGCGACCGGCCTGTTCCATCAGTTTACTGAGCTTGTTTATCACTGCGTGATCACCTTGGCAGAAAAAGGGGGGAACCCGGCGAGGGGTCAGCCACCCTGTTCGATTTCGTCAAGGACCCGGCGGAGAACCGGGCCGAACTCGTTTTTTCCGGGACAGACATAGGCGCAGAGGTCAAGGTCCTCCTCGATCAACTCCAGGGCCCCGAGTGCCTTGGATTTCTCGGTGTTGCCGGAGCTGATCGCCTTGAGCAGCGAGGTGGCGATAATGTCCAGAGGCATCACTTCATCGTAGGTGCCGAGAGGGTAAATGGCCCGTTTGCCACCCCACAGGGCGGTGTTCATCGGCAGGTTGAGCCGGCCGAGATAGGCGGAGGCGAATACCGGCCGGATGGAGAAACGGCGGCGGCCGGGGAGCAGCCAGTTGAAGATCGAGCGGCCGCTGGAGTCCTCGATGGCCGACACCTGGTTGACGAAGCGACCGAGGAAGCCGTGGCTGGCCGATTCCTCTCGACCGCTCAGTACCGAGCCGGAGATGATCCGCAACTCATCAAGGGTCATCTCCCTCCGGCACAGTTCCGGCAGGGCGGCACCAAGCCGGGTGGTGACCAGGCCGGGGTTGATCACCCCGGACCCGCTCAAGGCGACGACCCGTTCGGTCATCAGCGTACCGGTGGCCAGGAGATGGCCGATGGCGACGACATCCTGGTAACCGATCTGCCAGACGGTCTTGCCCTCGTGCACCGGCTCGATGAAATGGATGTGGGTTGAGGCGAGGCCGGCGGGGTGGGGGCCCTGGAAGGACCAGTACTCCAGGCCATTGAGCTTTTCAGCGGGCAGCAGGGTAGCCGCGTCGGTACAGTAGTGGATCGGCACGCTGAGCATTTGCCTGAGGGCAGCCAGACCAAGCCGGTGCCACTGCGGGTAATGGCCGATGATGGTCTGGGGCCGGGGGGCGAGCGGGGCGCTGTCGGCGGCGGTGATAAACAGCGCGGCTGGGTTACTCTCCACCGGCGGGGTCTTGCCGTAGGGACGGGTGCGCAGGGTCGGCCACATTCCGGAGTCGATCAGCAGCTGGCGGATGGTTTCCGCCGCCAGTCCCTCCGGCCGCTCGGTTGGTTCACAGAAGAGGGTGGTCTCCTCTCCTTCGAGTTCAATGATGACCGCCTCAAACCGGCGTTTGGCCCCTCGCTGTATCGCCACCACCCGGCCGCATCCGGGTGAGGTAAAGAGAACGCCGGGGTTTTTCTTGTCGGTAAACAGAGGCTGTCCGGCAATGACCTGCTCCCCTTCGCTGACCAGCATTCCGGGTTTCATACCGACGTAATCCGGGCCAAGCAATGCCACCCGGTGGATCGGATTGCCGGCGCGGATCGTATTGGCCGGGGCGCCACTGATCGGGATATCGAGGCCCTTTTTCAATATGGTGGTCTTCATCTTAGCTGAAAAATCCTGAAGTGTGGGAGGGCTGGAGAGCCTTGTCCACCAGATAGGCCTCACAATCCGGGAGCGACTCAATGAGATCCAGGGCAGCCTGACGGCCGAGGACCATCAGGGCAGTCGCCAGGCCGTCGGCAATGGCGACATTGGCTGCGGTAACCGTGCAGCTGGCCAGTTCCGGGGGCGAGAAGCCGCTGCGTGGATCGATAATATGGTGCTGGCGAAAGTCGGCGGTGAAAGCCTGCAGGTAGTCACCCGAGGTGGCCACCGCCCGGTCACTCACTGCCAGAGTGACCAGAGGGCTGCCGGCCTGCGGCCGGGGGGGCCGCAGGCCGATCCGCCAGGGGACCCGTCCCTGCTTGTTGCCGGTAACCATCAGGTCACCGCCAGCTTCGACATAGAGATTGGCAAAGCCCTTTTGCCGCAGAGCGGCGACTCCCTGGTCGACGATATAGCCTTTGCCTATCCCGTCTAGGGAGATACCCATCCCCGGCGAGGCAAGGCTGACACGGTCCTGGTCGACCTGCAATCCACCATAGCCGACCAGGGCGTGGGCGCTGTGGTGGCGATCCGGATCGGCGGCAGAGCCGCTCAGCAGCTCTTCCTGGTAACGGAGCAGGGGGAGAACGGTGATATCAAAGGCGCCATCGGTTTTGCGGCTGAGCCCTGTGGCAAGCTGCAGGACCTTCAGGAGATCAGGGTTGGCGGCGGTCAAGGATCCATGACGATTGAGGGCGGCAACCTCGCTGTCCGGCTGGTGCCTGCTCAGGCGTCCCTCAAGGCCGCGCATTACCGCAGTCGTCTGCTGCAGGGCTTCCTGGCATGCTTCGCGGTCCGGGCCGTAGAGGCTGATGTTCATTACCGTACCCATGATCGGCAGACTGGCGTGGGCCACCTGCAGGGGTCGTGCTGTGCCGAACAGGCCAAGTTTCCAACCCGCTGTCGCTGCTCCGGCAACACCGATAATTTGGAGAAATCGCCGACGGGTAACCTTCCGGCCGGTGCGGTTCGCTGTCGTCATGTCCAGGTTCCTCTTGCTTGCTGGTTGCCTAACTTGCACAAAAAACTGTTAATAATTCTTATAAACAGAAACATTTTTGCCTCTCATTGTAAACAGACATTTGCCGGTTGGCCAGGAGAAAAACGGCTGCCCCGCTTCGCTCATTGCCTCCTCTTGCCGCAACGGAGGGTCAGTCAGATAAATTGTTTGGACAAAAAGTTGAAATAATGCGCAATCATGTTATCAGTAGCCAAGAGATTAACCACCACATTTACGGTATTGACAGGAGGACAATGAGAGATGAGCGGGGACTACCCATACGAAAAATTGGGCCTTCTTTACCTTGGCCGAGAACTCGACCTTGACAGCGGTGACTCTTCAGAGCGGTTACTGCTGCTCAAAAACAAGGATCTGACCACCCACGGAGTGATCATCGGCATGACCGGAAGCGGCAAAACCGGTCTGGGGATCGGCCTGATCGAAGAGGCGATCATTGACGGGCTGCCGTCGATCATCATCGATCCCAAAGGTGACATGGGCAACCTCCTGCTTTCCTTTCCTGAGTGCCGCCCGGAAGATTTCCTGCCGTGGATCGATCCGGCCGAAGCCGCCCGTCGGGAACTGTCGATGGAGCAGTTTGCCGAGCAGACGGCAACAACCTGGCGGGAGGGGCTGGCCTCCTGGGATCAGGGCACCGAGCGGATTGCCACGCTGCGGGCCAAGACCGAGATGACCATCTATACTCCGGGCAGTACCGCCGGGATGCCGATATCGGTGTTGAGCAGTTTTGCCGCCCCGGCCGAGGAGGTTCGCAGTGACGCCGACACCTTGAACAGCCTGGTCACCTCTACGGTCACCAGTCTGCTTGCTCTGATCAAAATCAGCGGTGATCCCCTGCAGAGCCGGGAGCATATTCTCCTCAGCTCACTGCTTCTCCACTTCTGGCGAAACGGCTCCAGCCTGAGCATGGAAGAGTTGATTGGCCATATCGTCAATCCACCTTTTGCCAAGGTCGGGGTCTTCCCCTTAAACACCTTCTATCCCCAGCCAGAGCGGATGGAACTGGCGATGAACCTCAACAACATCCTCGCCAGCCCGACCTTTGCCGCCTGGACCCAGGGCGAGCCCCTCGATATCCAGAGAATTCTCTATACCGCTGAGGGGAAACCACGGACGGCAATTTTTTCCATTGCCCATCTGAGCGAGGCGGAGCGGATGTTTTTCGTCACCATGCTGCTCAATGGGGTGATCGGCTGGATGCGCCACCAGCAGGGAACCTCTTCCCTGAAGGCCTTGCTCTATATGGATGAGATCTTTGGCTACTTTCCGCCGACCGCCAACCCGCCTTCGAAAAAGCCGATGCTCCTGTTGTTGAAACAGGCCCGGGCCTACGGTGTCGGGGTGGTGCTCGCCACCCAGAATCCGGTTGATCTTGATTATAAGGGCCTGGCCAATATCGGCAGCTGGTTTGTCGGCCGGCTGCAGACCAGCCAAGATCAGCAGCGGGTGGTCGATGGGATCGTCGGTGCCAGTGATGGCACCTTGGAGGCCGGTGCGGTGAAGAGACTCATTGCCAATCTGAAAGGGCGGCAATTTCTCCTCAACTCGGTTCATCTGAATGGCCCGGTACTCTTTGAAACCCGTTGGGTGATGTCCTACCTTAAAGGGCCGATATCGCAAAAAGATATCAAAAAGTTGATGGCCGGCAAAGCAGCGGTCGGGCAGCAGGTGGTAGAGGTTCCGCTCTTGCCGGCCGCGGAAATCTCCGCTCCTGCGGGCAGCGCCGGTCTGCCGCCCCTCCTCCCGGAAGGGATAGAACAGCGTTACCGTCTGCAGAATGTGGTCAGTGATGATATCCTTTTTGAGCCTTGGCTGGCGGCCACCGCTGCGGTGAGATACCTCAATGCCAAGCGCAATATCGAGGTGGTCGACCAGGTCAACCTCCGCCTCTATCTTGGGGAAGATTTCGTCCGGGCCGACTGGGGCGCAGCAGAAACCGGGGAGGGCCCTCTTGATGAATGCGCTACCGCCGCACCGGCGGGGAGTTCCTTCTATCCGCTGCCGCCAGCCTTTTCCCGGCTCAAAGACCTGCGCGGTCTGCAGAAGGAGTTCACCGATTTCCTCTACCGGAATCGCCAGCTGGAACTTTACCGGCTGTCTGGCAGTGCTTGTGAATCCCGCCCAGGAGAAAGTCTGGGCGACTTCAAGGTCCGGGCCAATGATTACCTCCGCGAACAGAAAGATGCGGCGATAGAAAAACTCAAAAAAACCTATCAACTCAAAGAGGATCGCCTGGCAAAACAACTGACCAGGGCGATGACCCGGCTGGAAAAAGAACAGGACGATGTCCGCACCAAGACCACCGATTCGCTGATCTCCTTCGGGGCTGCGGTGATGGGCGCTTTTCTCGGGCGGGGCAGGCTCACTTCCGCTGGTAATGTCGGCAAGGCCGCGACCAGTATGCGCAGTGTCGGCCGGGTAGCCAAGGAAAAGGGTGATGTGCAGCGGGTGGAGGAGGAGGTCACCCGGGTGGAACTGGCCATCGAGGAACTCTCCCGGGAGATGGAGGAGCAGATCAATCAGCTGGGGGCTACATTTTCCATCGATGGTCAGGAGATCGAGACCTTCACCGTCAAACCGCGGCGCAGCGATATTTATGCGGTTCATCTGGCGCTGCTCTGGGAGATGGTGTCTTGATGGCATGGCGCCCGTCGGAGATTCTGGGTGACAAAGAGGTTTCTTTTTTTTGAGGAATATGCTGTACTGCGCCCTCTGGAGTTGACCAATGGCAGCCGCCATCCCGGCGGCGTGCCGCAAAGCATATCCGCTGTAATTAACCATTATTGGAGGCAGATCATGGCCCAGGAAAATTCGCCCGGCAGGACCTATCAAGAAATTGCCAAACGCTACCCGGAGGTATTGGCCGCAGTGGAAAATCTTGGTACCACGGTACGGAACTGCGGACCTCTTGAGGAAAAAACCGGTCACCTTATTCAACTTGCTGCCGCTGCTGCTGCCGGTTCGGAAGGTTCCGTACACAGCCATACCCGCCGGGCGAAAAAGGCCGGGGCCAGTGCGGAGGAGATCTACCACGCTCTGCTCCTGCTGGTTTCGACCATCGGCTTTCCGCAGACCATGGCGGCTATCTCTTGGTGTCGTGATGTTTTGGAGAGCGAGGGGTAATCCGGAAGGCGGCAATGTGGTGCGGAGGACGCACCCTGTGCCAAAGACCTGCAGTCTGCCGGCGAGCTCTGGCACATACCAACTGTAAAATAAGGTTAGCTCACCGAGGACGATTTTCACGCGTTGTTGAGGTTGTCAAGCTGCTGGAAATAGGACAATAATCTTAATAGAGGGAAAAAGATGCAAAAGATAGGCGCAGCCGCCGCTCTGCTGGCGGCACTGCTTTTGGGACAGGCGATGATGGTTTCAGCGGCGGCGATATCGGTAAGCCAGTTTGTCGAACACCCGGCTCTTGACTCGGTGTTGCGTGGTTTTCAGGATTATCTCCAGGAGAAGGGTATCGCCGCAGAGTACACTGTGCACAATGCCCAGGCCAATATGGGTACGGCCGGACAGATTGCCCAGCAGATGATCGGGGAAAAGGCCGACCTGCTGGTGGCTATTGCCACCCCATCCGCCCAGAGCTGCGCCCAGGCACTGAACAAAGCGCCAGCCGAGTTGAAGCGGCCGCTGCTCTTTTCGGCGGTCACCGACCCGGTTGCCGCCGGCTTGGTCAAGGACTTGGCGCGCCCGGAGGGGGGGATAACCGGGGTTTCCGATCTGCTGCCGGTGGAGGAGCATATCAAGATGGTCCTCGCCTTTCACGGCTCGGTCAGCCGGCTCGGCCTGCTCTATAACGCCGGCGAGGCCAACTCCAAGGCGACGGTAGCCTCGATCAAGGCCTTAAGCGAGCGGCTCGGATTCACCACGGTGGAGGCAACCGCTGCAAAAACCGCCGATGTCTTCCAAGCGGCAAAAAGCCTGGTCGGCAGGGTTGATGCGGTCTTTATCCCCACCGACAACACCATCGTTTCCGCCCTGGAGTCGGTGCTGAAAGTCGGAGTGCAGAACAGTCTGCCGATCTTTGCCGCCGATGTCGATTCGGTGAAGCGAGGGGCGGTGGCGGCGATGGGCTTTGACTATTACCGGCACGGTTACCAGACCGGAGCGATGGCCGAAAAGATCCTCGGCGGCGTGAAGCCAGAAGATCTGCCGGTCGAATTTCAGCAGGATCTCGAACTGCATATCAATCTCGGGGCCTCCCGGCAGATGGGGTTGACTCCGCCCGAAGCACTGTTGCAGCAGGCTGCCCAGATCTACCAATAAGGGATCTGGATGACCTTCTATGCGGCGGTGGGCGCCGTCGAGCAGGGGCTGGTTTACGGAATCATGGCCATCGGGGTCTATCTGACCTTTCGGATTCTTGATTTCCCCGATCTCACCGTCGACGGCAGCCTGCCCCTTGGCGCGGCGATTTCGGCGGTGGCGATCACCAGTGGGCTCAATCCTTACCTCTCCCTGCTCCTCGCCCTGATCGGCGGGGTGCTGGCCGGGATGGTCACCGCCCTGCTCAACACCCGGTTCAAGATTCTTCACCTTCTGGCCTCGATCCTGACGATGATCGCCCTCTACTCGATCAACATCCGGATCATGGCCGGTCCAAATGTCGCCCTGCTCGGGGTGCCGACGGTCTTCGACCCGGTTATCGCTCTGGGGGTACCAGCCCATTTCGCCGGTCTGGTGGTGTTCGCCATCTTTGCTGGCCTGGTCCTTGCCGGGATAATCTGGTTTCTCGGTACCGAACTCGGTCAGGTGGTCCTGGCTACCGGCGATAACCCGCAAATGATCCGCAGTCTCGGGGTGGACACCCGGACGATCATCGTTCTCGGGGTCGGCCTCTCCAATGGCCTGGTGGCGCTGAGCGGGGCGCTGGTCGCCCAAAACCAGGGGGCTGCCGATGTCGGGATGGGTATCGGGACGATCATCGCCGGACTTGCCTCGGTGATCATCGGTGAGACGGTTTTCGGCTGCCGGACCATGGCCCGGGCCTTTATCGCCGCCCTGCTCGGGTCGATTGTCTACCGACTGGCCATTGCCCTGGCCCTTGGCCTGGAGATCGGCGGTTTTCGGTTCAATCCCAGTGATCTTAATCTGATTACCGCCCTGCTGGTGGTCACCGCGCTGATCGCTCCCAACCTGAAACGGAGGTTGATCGAGCGGTGATTCGTCTGGAAAAACTGGTGAAATATTTTCACCGCGGCAGCGTCAATGAGGTTCTCGCCTTAAACGGCATCGATCTCGCTTTGGCCGAGGGTGATTTCGTCACGGTGATCGGCTCGAACGGCGCCGGCAAGTCAACCCTGCAGAATGCCATTGCCGGAGGATTTTTTCTCGACAGCGGGAAAATTAGTGTTGCCGGCAAAGATGTCACTCTCTGGCCGGAGCATCGCCGCGCCCAGTTGATCGGCAGAGTCTTTCAGAATCCTCTGCTCGGGACCTGCCCATCCGCCACCATCGAACAGAACCTGGCGCTGGCCGCCTTGCGCGGCCGGCCAAGGGGGTTGGCCCGCGGGGTGAAGAGCCGTGATCGGCAGCGGTTCCGCGCCGAACTGGCAAGACTTGGTCTCGGCCTGGAAAATCGTCTTGAGGATAAGGTCGGCCTGCTCTCCGGCGGCCAGCGCCAGGCCCTGACCATGTTGATGGCGACGATGATCCGGCCGGAGGTGCTCCTCCTCGATGAGCATATCGCCGCCCTTGATCCGAAGACTTCGGCACAGATTCTTGAGATTACCGAGGAGATTGTTGTCGGCGGCCGCTTGACCACCCTGATGATCACCCACAACATGCACCATGCGATCACCTACGGCAACCGCCTGCTGATGCTTCACCAGGGCCGGGTGTTGCTTGACCTGCACGGCCCGGCAAAACAACGGCTTACCGTTCAGGAGTTGATCGAGCAGTTCCACCGTGCCCAGGGTGAAGAATTGGCTCTCGATTCACTGCTGCTCGGCTGAGCGGCTGGCTGGGGAAATTTACGGACAGCACCAGAGTGCGGCTTTCTCCAGTTTGCCGAGTACTTTTATCGTCACACTGCCCCCCAGGGTTTGGCTCGACGAGCGGTCACGGCCGCGCATCCCCAAAGCTATTGCGGCATAGCCGCCGCTTTCCGCCTCGCTCAGCAGGGTGCCGGCAACGGTGATGCCCCAGGTGGTTTTGGTGCCGATCCGTTCCGGGCCGATGCCGTGCTCGGCCAGTATGGCCATTGCCGGGGCAAAGATTGCCTGCTCCTCGCCACCGACATGGAAGAGGGTGATGGCGTGCTGCTCCTGGCTGGCAAGGATATAACCGACATGGTCGACCGCCCGCAGGGCGTTTTCCGAACCGTCGAGGGCGACCAAGACGTTTTTTCTTCCCCCCCCGGGGTCGGGGCAGATCCACAGCGGCGCGCTCAGGCCGGTATCCTGCAGCATCGCCTGGGCGATTTCATCAGCGGGGCGTTCCACCAGCCACTGCAGGGCATAGGAGGCGCGTCTACCGAGGACGATGGCATCATAGAGCCCTTCCCGGCCTTCGCGGAGGATATCCTTCACCTTGCCGTACCGTTCGGCAACGGTTTTAGTCTTGAGCAGATCGACGGCCATCCGGCTCTCGGCGAGCAGCTCAATCGAACGGTCCAGGCAGCGTTTGGCACCGACGGTGAGTTCTCCGTTCACCCGCTGCTCGGGGGCGGACCACATCTCGTTCAAGGAGTGGGCCATATCGTTGCTGTCCTGGCGGCAGATGTGCAACAGGGTAATCCGGTGTTCGGAGAGTTTTTTGAAAAATGAGCAGAGAAATCGTACCCCGAAGAGGTTGTCGATATCGTTACTTACCGTAACCAGAAAATGTTTTTTCATCGATTTCCCCCCTGTCGCCATCGATTTCTGGACTGTTTAACTCCCAGCTCTACTGTAATACCGCAAGCGTCAGGTTCAATGGCCAAAAAGGCAGGGTCGGCCATGACAGGTGGCGCGGGGGGATTATTATACCAACCATACGATACTGTCGGGCTATCCGGACTGCCTGAACTGGAGACATTGGAGAAGATGATGGTGCGACAACTTTATGGCTCTCGCCCAGGCCGGACAACCACTCTCCGGCGCCTCTGTACCCTTGGTCTGGTCAGCCTGCTCCTTGGCGGCTGCGGCCACTACTCCAGCGGGCCGGTCACTGGCCATTTCGACGGCCGGCGGTTTTATAATCCAGGAAAACCGCTAGAAAAGAATTTTGGCGATTTTTTGAAATGGCGGCTGACCTCACAGAAGAACCCCTGGCCCGCTTTCAGTGAATTGCCGGGCTATGACCGGCCACCACGCCGGGTAAACGGCACGGATCTGAGAGTTTCTTACGTCGGTCATGCCTCGGTGCTGCTGCAGACCGCAGGGCTGAATATTCTCCTCGACCCGGTCTGGTCGGAACGGGCCAGCCCCTTCTCCTGGGCCGGGCCGCGGCGGGTTCACCCGCCCGGGGTGGCCTTGGCTGATCTGCCGCCGATCGATCTGCTGCTGGTTAGCCACAACCACTACGACCACCTCGATCTCTCAACGATCAGCCGGCTGTGGTATCGGGATCAGCCGCGGATCATCGTCCCTCTTGGCAACGAGACAATCATTATTGGTCATGACCGCGATATCAGGGTGGAAGCTTATGACTGGGGGGAGCAGGTGACGGTCGGCGAAGGGGTGAGTGTCCATCTCGAACCGATGCATCACTGGTCGGCACGCGGGTTGTTCGACCGGAACCGGGCGCTGTGGGCGGCCTTTGTCCTGGCTGCCCCCGGCGGCAATATTGCCCTTTTTGCCGACAGCGGCTATGGCGGTGGCGACACCTTCCGGGCGGCACGGGACAAGTTCGGTGAATTTCGCCTGGCCCTCCTGCCCATCGGTGCCTACGAACCACGCTGGTTCATGGAGTACGGCCATATGAACCCGCAGGAGGTACTCCAGGCCTATCTCGATCTCGGCCGGCCCCGGGTCCTGCCTACTCACCACCGGATGTTTCCCCTGGCCGATGACGGCTATCATCAGCCGATGACCGAACTCCAGAAGATGCTGGTTGCCGATCAGCGCGTCCTCGAGAGTTTTGTCTTCCTTCAGGCCGGGGAGAGTTGGTGGGTACCATGATGGATTGTTTATCCGGCCCCCGGCTCAGGCCAGCAGTTTCTGCCACTTAAGGGCAGGAAAGCTGGCCCGGAGAAGATGGTCGTCCTTGACCAGACGCAGCTCGAGATCGGCAAACGTCGCCTGGGCCAAAGGGATGACCATTTCCGGCGGGGTAACCGTATCCCGTTCGCCGATAACCAGCAGGGTGGGGATGTCCAGACGCTGTAACGGCGGGTTGAAGCCGGCAAAATTGAGTGCTGGGGCGAGGAGGATCAACCGGCTGATCTCTGCCGGCTGGAGAATCGCCCGGCAGGTGGCCATCAGACCGCCAAAGCTTGAGCCGACCAGACAGAGATTGTCCAGTCCGGCGCAGTGCCGGTCAAGCTGGGCCAGTCGCTCCTCAAGGGTTCCGCTGAAGTCCGGATGGAGCACCTCAGGATGGTACCTGGCAAAATACTGCCCCTTGGTGCCGTTCCCCGAAGAGTCGAGGCCGTGGAGAAAAATGGTTGTCTGGCGCATCGACCGATCATGCCCCCCGGGGTAAAAAGAACTCCAGGCGCAACACCACCCAGGCTATGGGAAAACGCCGCTTTGCAAACTCCTCTCCAGCCAGTTGCCGTGAATAGTCCGAAAGGCGCTCCTGCAGGGGAGCCAGGTCGATGCTCGGGTAGACCTGGGAGCCGATAAAACCGGAGAGTCCGCAGACATGGGCCTTGCCGGCGATGATTGTCGGCGTGCCGTAGGTGCGGCAGTTCACCGGGCGGACCGGGTGGGCGAGGCAGAGATCGTCATCGCCAAGCAGAGGACAGCGGATCCGGGCGGTGGCCGGATCACCGCCGTCCCGAAACAACTGCTCAAAGGCCTCGGCGGCCTGCTGGGCCCGTTTCTGCTGACTGGTAAGGGTAAGTGGATTTTCCGCGAGAAAGAGGGCCAGACGGGCCGCCTCGATAAACGAGAGATCAAAGACCGCATGGCAGCAATCGGCACAGCCCGGTCGGCAACGAACCGCTCTGGGATGTGCGGCGGTGATTGAGACGACCGTGTCGTCGACGATGCGGTAGAGTTTTTCCAGTTGGGCAAACATTACGGAGTTTCCAGATAAGGGGGAGGGCAGAGCGATGCTGTTTTTCGGGCAGCATAGCCAATCTTGCCCCGACTGGCAATCCCCCTCTCGTGTTCCGATTTTTCAGCTGCAGATTGCACGCTGATCCGTTGTTATCGGAGAGCGACGGCAGAGGTGCGATTTTTTACGGTATTTCAATGGGCAGCATGGTAAAAAGTGCTCTGGATAAGAAACCCGAACCCTCGATGATTCCAAATCGAGGGCAGACCTCAACAGTGCCGGGAGAAGA
>JAZBOD010000201.1:0-8295 GCA_036350955.1 Desulforhopalus sp.
GACTTCGCCTCCACGGTTTTACAGACCCTGCTCAAAGGTCCGGATCAGGTGGTGGCAGTGGTTACCCAGCCGGACAAGGCCAAAGGACGGGGCAAGAAGGTCTCCCCACCGCCGGTTAAGGTGGTTGCCGAAGCCGCCGATATCCCGGTGCTACAGCCCGCCAAGATCAAGACCGATCTGTTTCGCAACGGTCTGCTCAGCTACCAGCCAGATCTGGTCGTCGTCGCCGCCTACGGCCGGATTCTTCCACCCTCGCTGCTCCACCTCGCACCGATGGGCTGCATCAATGTCCACGGTTCGCTGCTCCCCCGCTACCGCGGCGCAGCACCTATCCAGTGGACGGTGCTGAACGGCGAGAAAGAGGCCGGGGTGACCATCATCCAGATGGATGAGGGGATGGATACCGGGGAGATGCTGCTCAAAGCAAAAATCAGGACCACTGCCGGCGAAACCGCCGGCAGTCTCTACCCGAAACCGGCGGCCCTGGGCGGCGAAACCCTCCTCAAGGCGATCAAGGGCTTAAAGGAGGGGACACTTACCCCGGTTGCCCAGGACCACAACCAGGCCACCCTCGCGCCAATGCTCCGTAAGGAAGACGGCGATATTGACTGGCAGCGCGACGCCGGGGAGATCGCCTGCCTGATCCGTGGTTTTGATCCGTGGCC
Source organism: Desulforhopalus sp. (assembly GCA_036350955.1). Classification (GTDB taxonomy): domain Bacteria; phylum Desulfobacterota; class Desulfobulbia; order Desulfobulbales; family Desulfocapsaceae; genus Desulforhopalus_A. Next base: position 666 of record JAZBOD010000201.1, read on the forward strand.
GACCGCCTACACCTTTCTGGCGAACAACCGGCTGCAGCTGTTCGCTGCGGAGGTGGTTTTCCAAGACTACCAAGCCCCCCCGGGAACGGTGCTCCGGGCCGATGGCCGGGGGCTGCTCGTCGCCTGTGGCCGTAACGCCGTGCAGGTGAAAGAGCTCCAGCCGGAGGGGAAAAAACGGATGACGGTCCAGGCCTATCTCTGCGGCCATGCCATTGCCACCGGCAGCCGCCTGCACCGTCTCAAGGAGAGGACGTGACCTTTTCTGGAACAACAACCGCCTATTTCGACTGTTTTTCCGGTGCGGGGGGCGATATGCTCCTTGGCGCGATCATTGCCGCCGGGGCAAAAGCGGAGCGGATCGAGGAAGAGCTGGGCAAACTCTGCCTGCCGGGGCTGAGCCTTTCAGTCGAAAAAAAATCCATCCAGGCAATCAGCGGCATCAAGGTTGCCATTGGGACGACCAGCGAGCAGCAGCTGCGCACCCTGCCGGCCATTGTCGCTCTTCTAGAACAAAGCGCTCTCACCAGAGAGGTTCGTGACCGGGCGGCACAGGTCTTCACCGCCCTTGCCCAGGCCGAGGCGAAGGTCCACGCCATCCCGGTTGACCGGGTACATTTCCACGAAGTTGGCGCTCTGGACACCATCGTCGATGTGGTCGGCACCATATTCGGCCTGCAGTTGCTGGGTGTCCGCCGGCTGGTCGTCTCTCCCCTCCCTTTGGGACGCGGTTTTGTCCGTTGCGACCACGGCCTGCTCCCCCTGCCCGCCCCAGCGGTCTGTGAGCTGCTCCAGGGGGTACCAACCTATGGGCTCGAACTCACTCAGGAGCTGATCACCCCGACCGCCGCGGCACTGCTCGTCACCCTGGCCGACAGTTTCGGACCGATGCCGCCGATGCGGATCGGTGCAACCGGTTACGGGGTCGGCAGCCATCGCCTGGACAACGGCCAGCCCAACCTGGTGCGGCTGATCATTGGCGAAGGGCTGGACAGCGGCGAAGCGCAGCTGGTTGAAGTAATCGAGACCAATCTCGACGACTGGAGCCCGGAAGGCTTTCCCTATCTGTGCGAACGGCTTTTTGCCACAGGCGCTCTTGATGTGACCCTCTGTCCGGTACAGATGAAAAAGGGCCGCCCCGGCTTTACCCTGCAGGTGATCAGCCCGACCGCCGCCGCCCACCCCCTCAAGGAATTGATTCTCACCGAAACCACCGCCATCGGCCTGCGCTTCCGGCAAGAGGAGCGGCGAACGCTGCCCCGGGAAGCGGTAACGGTCCCCACCCGCTGGGGTGAAATTATCGCCAAGAAGGTGTTGACACCGACCGGCTGGACGGTCCATCCGGAATACGAGGCGTGTCGGGAACTGGCAGGCCGCTTGAAGCTCCCCCTGCAAGCAGTCTACAACGAAGTCCGCAACAAGGGAAATCAACAGCTATGCCGCCGCAGCTGATCATGGCCCTTGCCACCGGACTCTATGTCGGCAAGATCCCCAAAGCGCCGGGGACCTGGGGGTCTCTTGCGGCACTGCTCCCCTGGCTACTGATCAGGGACTTGCCGCTGATTACCTACCTGATCGTCCTGCTCGGGGTCTTCGTGCTCGGCTTTTTTGTCGCCGGGATGGCCGAAAAGCTCCTCGACAGCCCCGACGCCGGCTGCATCGTCATCGACGAGTTTCTCGGGATGTTCATCACCTTTACCGCCGCCCCGGCCCATCCCCTCGCCTGGCTGCTGGGCTTTGCCCTGTTTCGGCTGTTCGATATCACCAAGCCCTGGCCGGTCTGCTGGTTCGATCGCCATATCCATGGCGGCATTGGCATCATGATGGACGATGTGCTGGCCGGCATCTATGCCCTGGTCTGCCTGCAGGCGCTTTGGTGGGGCTGGGGCATCATCTTCGGCGGGGTACTGGTCAGGTAGCCATGGCAAGAGAGCGCAATGAACCAGCCGGCCCCATGCCATGGGCCACCGGCGAGGAAAAAACCATCGCCTCGACCCGGGTGTTCGAACTCCGCGCCGCCAGTGTGCACTCACCACGAACCGGACTGGACAGAGAGTTCTACAAACTCGCTGTCGGCCCCTGGGTCAATGTCGTTGCCCTCACATCCGGAGGCGAGTTGATCCTCATCCGCCAGTACCGTTTTGGCAGCGGCCTGGTGGAAATTGAGATCCCTGGCGGCGCGGTCGATCCGGGCGAAAACCCGCTTGAGGCGGGTATCCGTGAACTGCGCGAGGAGACCGGCTACGGCGGTGGCCAAGCCCAGCTGCTCGGCTGGGTCCGGCCCAACCCGGCGATCCAGGACAACATCTGCTCGACCATCCTGGTTGAGCCGGTCGCAAAACTCGGCGAGCCGCGCTTCGAGGAGATGGAGGAGATCGAGCTCTTCACCGTCCCGGTAGACGAGGCCCTGGCCATGATCGCCTCCGGGAAAATCCGCCATGGCCTGGTCCTCAACGCCCTGATGTTCTACGCCATGCACCGCGGCCTCACCCTTTCTCCCCTGACAAAGCCGGCCTGATGGCCCAACCCGCCCGAAACAGGCCTGTCGCGACAGTTGTCTCCCCCCTCGTCGTCTGCCCTCTGCGTCGCTTGTCATTGTGTTAACGCAATAAATTCAATAAATTGCATATTGATATTTTATGGCTTATAATGCTGCACATTGCCAGCAGGAGGAATATCTGACTGGTTATTGAAGGAGGAGTGATGTTTTCCATCCGTGCCAACTTCCGCAAGTGTGGGCTCGCGTCCGCGTTCCTCATCGTCTGGGCTCTCGGACTCGCGGTTTTTGGTGGTGCAAAGGGGGCGGCAGGTGCCGATGCGACCAGCGAAGCTTTCGTCGGCCCTTTCTTTGAAGAGGTCGCCCAGATCCTGACGGATCCGATGCTCACCGGACCGTCCTCGGACGGTGTGGTGGTGGTCTGGTATTCAGAGCTGGCCAGCGCACAGCACGAGGTGGTCTACGGGGAGGCGCTCAATCGACGGACCACGGCCAGGACAACGGTCATGAGCCAGATGTTCGAGGACTCTTCCTCGAGTATCGCCGGCCGTCCACGGCCTGAGCCTCTGGCAGGCGATGAGAGCGCAGTTCGCACCGTCTACCGCCATGCCGCACGGGTAAACGGGCTTGAGGCCGATCGCCGTGTGCCCTACTACGCCGTGACGCGCATCGGGGATGTCGAATACCGGAGCCGGGTGTTCACTCTCCAGCCGTTGCCGAGCCCAGATCGCCCGGTGAAACTGCTGCTCACCAGCGATCACCAGAACCGGGCCATGGCACCGGCAAACTTCGAGAAGGTGGTGGAGACCGCAGGCCGCGTGGATGCGGTGCTCTTTGCGGGAGACTTCGTCGACACGCCCAATCGTGCTTCCGAGTGGTTCGACCGAAACGACGCGAGTCGGCCGGCCTTCTTCCCCTCGATCCAGGGCCGCTTTCAGCTGCTGTTTCCCGAGCATCCCTATCGCGGCGGAGAGATCCTCCAGCATGCGCCGGTCTTCGGCACCATTGGCAACCACGAGAGCCCGGGCCGCTTCGATCGCACCGAGACCCTGAATTTCCAGGACAACGAGCCCCGGCCCCGCTGGTTTGCCGCATGGCAATGGGCTCAGCTCGATGAGGCGGCGCAGCTGGCAACAGGGCTCAACAGGGAAGAGTTCATCCGCGCCCGATCCTACGACCACCTCACCTACTACGAGATGTGGGATCTCCCGGAGAACGGTGTGGAGGGGGATGACCCGGAGAACTACTATGCCCTTCGTTACGGCAACGTAGCGCTGGTCTCGATGAACGTCTCCCGGGTCTGGAGGAACTGGAACAATGGTTTTGCCAATGACCGGCGGGGGAAGTTTGCCGAACCCGCCGAAACCGTCAACGATCTCGAGACCTGGGGCTTCGGCGACATGTTTTTCGCCGACTATGGTCCCGGTTCGCCTCAGCGCGCCTGGCTCCGGGAGCAGGTCACCTCGGAGGCGTTCAGGGACGCCGAATTCCGGGTGGTGCTCGCCCACCAGACCATGTTCGGCCATGGAGATAACGCCGTGCCGGTGATGGCAGAGCCCGAGGCAACGATCACTTTCCTCGACGGGCGTGATCCGCTGGTGACCACCTTCCCCACCGACAGCGCCACCTGGACGGCGATCGTCCAGGCGAGCGAAAAGGGGCTCATCGATACCGTGCGCTACCGCTATCCCCGCGAGGCGGATCTCTGGCTCGGGCTGGAGGCGGAACTCCTCGGCGCGGGTGTCGAGTTAGTGCACGCTGGCCACTCGCACACCTGGAACCGTACCTTCGTTGAGCGCACAGACGGGAGCCACCGCCTGCATTACCTCGAGACCTCCAACGTCGGCAACACCTTCGGCCCCACGGGGCAATTCACCCCTCGGGTGCCATGGGCGAGTCAGTTCTATCCCGAGCCAAAGGCGAACGGCACACGCGACAACACTTTCTGGCCGCCTGGGGACTACCCCCGTTGCGGTGATCCCCACAATCGCCCGGAGGTACCGCCATCCCGGATCGAACAGGGCATCGACCTGATGCGAGACATCGAGGGCGGACAGGCTGGCCTCCCCTTTATCAGCTCCAACCGGATTACCGTGTTCTCGATCCTCGACAGCGCGGACGGAAGCGTCCGTTCTTACGCACACGACACCTGGTTCCCGAGTGCGCCAGCGGTAGAGGTGGACTGTTTCCCCCTCGCGACCGATCCCGACCTGGATCCCTGTGCGCCCTGATCGGGGGAATACAGCTTCCCACCCGACCGGTAGACGGGGTCGGGTGTGAGATCAGCCGACAATGCAGACTAATCAGGTTTCCTCTTTGTAAAAGGCAAAATGATTGCCATCAATGCTCGGAATAACTTATATTGGGTGATGTTTAAGGGTTCCTATGAATTTTTTATCTTTTGGTGCAAAACCAATGCGGCAAATCACCCTTCTGGCGATCACTTTGTGTGGATTAACCCTACCGGTCCAGGCCTTTTCTTATCAAACGATGGATCAATGTCTTGGGGCCAAGGTGTTAACTTCAGACGAGAACATGACAGTCGCTGATCTAAAAAAGCAGTGCGCCCAGGAATTAGAGTCAGCAACGGTTGACACCTCAGAAGCTTTGGTTAGGGGGAGGATCAAACAGGACGGAAAAAATGTGTTGAGCCCGTTCACCCTTATGGCTCACCGGCCAAACTACATCCTGGTAGGTGTATATAACTACCAGGGGTACGACGCAACTGTGCATAACCAGGTATTTAAGGATGATATTGAGTACAAAAACTACGAATCCCAGTTCCAGCTCAGTATCAAATTTCCCTTACTCGTCAACCTGTTCGACAGTAAGGCAGATATCTACGCCGCCTATACAAACCGGTCGTTCTGGCAGGTGTACCATGAGGATTCATCACCATTCAGGGAGACGAATCATGAACCGGAGGCATGGATTCAGTTCCACCCCAATTGGGAGATTCTTGGCTTTACGAATGTTTGGAATTCCATCGGCATAAACCACCAATCAAATGGACAGCGAGACGAACTGTCGAGAAGTTGGAACAGGGTCTTCGGCTGGTTTACCTTTGAGCGGGAGAACCTGGCTTTCAGTATTAAACCATGGTTCCGAATCTCTGAGGACTCAGCTGAGGATGACAATCCTGACATTACCGACTATATGGGGCACTTTGAACTCTTAGCCTCATACAAATACCAAGACCACGTCTTCAGCTTCATGACACGAAACAATCTTGAATCCGGTTTTGAGCGTGGAGCAATCCAACTGAGTTGGAGTTTCCCGCTTGGCAGTTATGATTTTTTGCGTGGCTATCTCCAATGGTTCAATGGCTATGGTGAAAGCCTGGTAAGTTACGACCAAAAGGTCAATACGCTTGGTGTGGGGCTTATCCTGGTCGATTGGCTTTAATCCGAAAACTGGGCTGGTTCGAGGTCAGCCCGGAACAAGGGAAGAGTGCGGGTTATGCGACAGGAGATTTGGCTCTCGGGGAGGCGGGAACGACGATTACGTGACTGCCGGCCGGCGAAGATCCTCCGCCGGCCCGGTTGCCTTGGCCAAAATTGACAAGATTTCGGCTTAGAGGTTGTCGGTTTTGATCAGTACCGCCACCGCCGCCTTGTAGGAAACGACGATCAACGCGACCCAGCCAAGCATAAGCAGTGTATTCATCATGATGATTCTCTCCTTGTCTCAACTCTCTCTGTTTCCCTCCTGGCGCAGCAGAAGGAATACAGACCTTCACCAAATTCACCCTTAAACAGCAAGAGGAAAACTCTAGGGTACTAACCCCCACCAACAAATGCGGGGATAAGTACCATCACCAAATTCGCTCTTAAACAGCAAGAGCAAAACTCTAGGGTACTAACCCCCACCAACAAACGTGGGGATAAGTACCATCACCAAATTCGCTCTTAAACAGCAAGAGCGAATTTCTATGGTACTAATATGCCTTGCTGTCGCTGATATCCTCGCTGCCGATCTTCCGAGCATTCATCGACCACCAGACATAGGCGATGTAGGCGAGCACCATGGGGATAAAGAGGGCCACGTAGCTCATTGCCGTCAGGGTGAAATGGCTTGAAGAGGCATTGTAGATGGTCAGACTCGACTGCAGGTCAACCTTCGACGGATAAAACGGGGTGTTGTTGAATCCGGCGGTGAAAAAGACCGCCAGGCCGACCAGCACGGTGCCGAGCCCGCCGAACCAGATGCCGTTGGTCGCGGTGCCGAGTCCAGTGCGGGTCACCCCGAGAATCACCAGGAACAGCCCGGCCAAGAGCAGACCGAGAACCACCGGCATCGCCAGCAGGTTGTGGAGATACTTGTTGGCGACCATGACAACGGTGCCGTTCTCATCAACCCCGAAACCGTCCATCAACAGCAGTCCAGCCACCACATAGAGCAGGAAAGGCAGGGCAAGCAGGAAGCTGGTCAGGCAGCTCTTGCGGATCCGCGCCTCCATCTCATAGACTCCCTTAAAATCGATATTGTTGATCAGGTACATTGCCCCCAGCACCCGGGCATTGCAGACCAGGAACAGGCCAAGGGAAAGGTTGAACAGGGAGAAGGCCGCTTCGACCCCACGCAGCCCGCTGGTCCAGCGCACCTGGTTGTAGTCGTTTAAGATGAAATTTGACCCAGTAAAAAATGTCCCCACCGCCGCGCCGATGAGCAGAATTCCCACCGAACCGTTAATAAAGAGGAAAATCTCGTAGGTTTTGGCGCCAAGCAGATTATCGGGCTTTTTGCGGTACTCGTAACTCACTGCCTGGAGGATAAAGGTAAAGAGGATGAGCATCCACACCCAGTAGGCACCACCGAAACTGGTGGCATAGAATTTGGGATAGGCGGCGAACAGCGCGCCACCAAAGAGAACCAATGTGGTAAAGGTCAGCTCCCATTTCCGGCCAAGGGAGTTGATCACCAGGGCCTTTTCCCGGTCGTTCTTGGCGACCTGCCAGAGCAGGGTCTGGCCCCCCTGGACAAAATTGAGAAAGAGAAACAACGAACCGACCACCGAGCAGAGTATCCACCAGATCTGCTGCAGGGTAATTAAATCCAGTTTGCCAATCATATCAAACGCCCTCCGGTCCTATGTTGATCTGCCTGAGCATGATCTTGATTTCCGCCAAGAGCAGC
>JAZBOD010000202.1:0-3349 GCA_036350955.1 Desulforhopalus sp.
GGACATCGCCATGCTGCGGGCGGCACGATTTCTCTGGCACCGGCTGATGAGCCAGTTCAACCCCAGAGACCCGCGTTCTTCGATGCTCCGTACCCATTGCCAGACCTCGGGCTGGAGCCTTACCGAACAGGATCCCTACAACAACATCATCCGCACTACCCTCGAAGCGATGACCGCAGTACTGGGCGGGACCCAGTCCTTGCACACCAACTCCTTTGACGAAGCGATCGGTCTACCCACCGATTTCTCGGCGAGAATCGCCCGTAATACCCAGATCATCATCCAGGAGGAGTCCCAGGTCTGCCATGTCATTGATCCGCTTGGTGGATCCTACTATCTCGAATCGCTCACCGCCAGCATCGTCGCCGAAGCGCAAAAAATCATTGACGAAATTGAAGAACTGGGCGGGATGGCCAAAGCCATTGAATCGGGGATGCCGAAGATGCGCATTGAAGAGTCCGCTGCCCGGAAACAGGCGCGGATCGATCAAGGGCTTGACGTTATCGTTGGAGTAAACAAGTATCGTCTTGCCGATGAAAAGATCGACTTCGAAGTCCGTGAAGTGCCGGCCTCGGTCCGCGACGAACAGATCGCCCGGATCAACGCGATCAAGGCCAGCCGTGATAGCCAGGCGGTGGCAAAGGCCCTGGCCGATCTGACCGCTGCCGCCGAGGGCGATGGCAATCTGCTGGCCGCAGCCCTTCCGGCAATGCGCGCCCGAGCTACCGTTGGCGAGGTTTCCGAGGCGATGGAAAAGGTCTTTGGCCGTTTTGTCGCCACCACCCGCTGCATCTCCGGCGCCTACTCCTCCGAGTATCAGGAGGAGAGTGCGGTGATTGCTGAAATACGCGGGCGCACCGCCCGGTTTCTCGAAAAACAGGGGCGCCGACCTCGACTGCTGGTTACCAAGATGGGCCAGGACGGCCACGACAGGGGCTTCAAAGTCATCGCCAGCGCCTATGCCGATCTCGGTTTTGACGTGGATATCAGCCCGATGTTTCAGACTCCTGAGGAGGCGGCCAAGATGGCCATCGAAAACGATGTCCACGTGGTTGGCGCCTCAAGCCTTGCCGCCGGCCACAAATCTCTGATCCCTGCCCTGATCGCGGAGTTGGCCCGGATGGGTGGTGGCGAGATCATCGTTGTCGCCGGAGGAGTTATTCCTCCGGGTGATTACGAATTCCTCTACCAGGCCGGGGTTCAGGCAATTTTTGGTCCGGGCACGCCAATCCCGGTATCAGCCGGCAAAACCCTGGCTCTGCTCGAGGAAAAGTACCTCTCCTAGCCCAAACTTTGCCACCGAGATCGTAAGCGTCTGCAGGGCGTAAAGCCTGGTGCCGGAGGATGATCCTGCACCAGGCCTTGCTGGAGTTGCAGGCGCCTACCGCTCAACTGACCCTTTCCTCACCGCCCTGGGTGATTTCACCTCTCAGCAATGCACAAACCGCTTAAGGAGTATATCGCCGGCATCCTCCGCAGTGATCGTCTGACCCTGGCCAGGACAATCACCTTGATCGAAAGTGCCCTTCCCGCCCATCAGGAACTGGCGCAGGCTATCGTCGAAGGTCTGCTGCCCTACACCGGCAAGGCGGTACGCATCGGGATAACCGGCGTGCCCGGTGCCGGAAAGTCGACCTTTATCGAAAGCTTCGGTTGTATGCTTACCGCTCTCGGCCACCGGGTGGCGGTACTGGCCGTCGACCCGTCGAGTAGCCGCTCCGGCGGATCGATCCTTGGCGACAAGACCCGTATGGAAAAGCTGGCAACGGACGAGAGAGCCTTCATCCGCCCATCTCCCTCAAGCGGCAGCCTGGGTGGCGTTGGCCGCCGAACCCGGGAGAGCATGCTGGTTTGCGAGGCGGCCGGTTTTGATGTCATTATCATCGAAACCGTCGGCGTCGGCCAATCGGAAACCACGGTAGCCTCAATGGTCGATTTTTTCCTGGTGCTGCTGATTGCCGGCGCCGGTGATGAATTGCAGGGGACAAAAAAAGGTGTTCTGGAGATGGCCGATGCCATCGCCATCAACAAGGCGGACGGCGACAACCGGATGCGGGCTGAAGTCGCGAGAAAAGAGTACGCCAACGCCCTGCACATGCTGATGCCGGCCAGCCCGAACTGGTCGCCACCGGTGCTCACCTGCAGCGCGACGGAACGAACCGGAATCGACACGATCTGGCAGACCATCGGCGAGCACCGCAGCAAACTTACCGCCAGTGGGGAGATGGCCGAAAAACGGCGGCAGCAGGCCCTCGAATGGCTCTCATTTCTGGTCGATGACGGTCTCCGCCACTGGTTCCAGAACAGCCCGGAGGTAGTAGCACGCCTGCCGCACCTTAAGGGCGAGGTTGCCAATGGCCAGACGACCCCGACTGCAGCCGCAGCCACCCTCCTTGCCCACCTCCGCCAGAAAGGGAACTAGCAACGGGCCGCCGGTCAGGGTTGGCGATACCAGTCGGCATATTTTAGGTAGTTGGCGGCGATCCTTTCAATCTCCCCGGCAAGCAGCTCCGGGCTGAGATCCTTTACCTTCCTGGCCGGCACTCCGGCATAAATGCTCCCCGACTCAACCTGGGTACCCTGGGTAACCACTGCGCCGGCGGCAATGATGGTATTGCTCTCAACCAGGCAGTCGTCCATAACGATTGCCCCCATCCCCACCAACACCTTGTCGCTGATGGTACAACCGTGGACAATGGCATTGTGGCCGATGGAGACATCACTGCCGATCCTTGCCGGATACTTCTCGTAGGTACAGTGGACCACTGTTCCGTCCTGAATGTTTACCCGATCGCCAATGCGAATAAAGTTGACATCACCGCGGATCACTGTGTTGTACCAGACCGAGCAGCTCCCCCCCATCTGTACATCACCGATAATCACCGCGGTCTCTGCCAAAAAGCAGCCCTCACCGAAAATCGGGGTGATACCATTGAGCGTTCTAATCAGCATATTCCCCACTCCCTCATCCGATACACCACCACTGAAAATCATCCTCTGTCGGCCTTCCAGATTTCCCCTTCCCTGCCACAGGGGTCGACCTCTCATGTTGCCGCAGGGTGCGCGGTGCGCACCCTACCATGAACTCCTGATTGATACACCGCAACTGGAAGTAAGGCCAGGCAGGCTGGGCAAGAGGCTTTTCCTATAAACCTCCATGTCACAGCCAAGCATTATAATCAACAATATAGGTTGCCAACTTTTTCCTGGCAAGGAGTTCGGCAGCCTGATCGGCCTTGGTGGAGGGTGCATCGCTGGAGGCTCGGCAGGCCGGAGAACACGGCCCGCAGGGTTGCGGACACGACGTCCGCAACCGGCGGCCGGGCCAGGGATGGCCCGTCTGCCGGCC
>JAZBOD010000203.1:0-3227 GCA_036350955.1 Desulforhopalus sp.
CATTGGTGTAGGTGTCAGTTGGGGCGAAGGTACGCTCACTTATCAGGGAATTCCTCACAAGTTCAAAATCAAAGGTCTCTCGGTTCTCGATATTGGCGTCTCCACTATTTCGGCAGAGGGAGAGGTTTACAACCTGAACAACGTAGCTGATTTTGCTGGCACCTTTTCAGCTGCTGAGGCCGGAATTGCAATTGGTGGTGGTGCTGGTATTCAAGTGATGAAAAACCAACACGGTGTGGTCATGAAACTCTCTTCCCGTAAGGCTGGTGTGCAGCTCAAGTTTGCCCCTGAAGGCCTTATCGTTGAGCTCGAGTAACCTGAGGTTCTCTCTTGCCTCCTTTGGCAATGGGGTGCGCTGTGCTCTCAAGGCAAAAGGTGATCCTTTCCGGCACGATAATGAGCAAGACAGACGATATTCCTGTGGTATTAAAAGGTTGCGTCACAATAGGAGGAGCATATGACCAAAAATAAAGGCAAGAAAAAAAAGAAACAGGACATATCCTGCCAGGTTCCCATTGAGTCACCTCCGGTTGATAGGAAAAAACTCGATAGAAAAGAGTACGCCAAAAATCTGGCTGCACTGCAGGCCGAACTCTGCGCCCTCCAGGAGTGGGTCAAAGCCACCGGCCAGCGAGTGATTATCGTCTTTGAGGGCCGCGATGCAGCCGGTAAAGGCGGCACCATCCGGGCGATCACCGAGCGAGTGAGCCCACGGGTTTTCAGGGTTGTTGCCCTGCCGGCTCCGACCGAGCGGGAAAAGTCGCAGATGTACATTCAGCGCTACATGGCCCATTTCCCTGCGGCTGGTGAGATCGTCATCTTTGACCGGAGCTGGTACAACCGGGCCGGGGTAGAGCACGTCATGGGTTTTTGCACCGAAGAACAGCATGCCAAGTTCTTAAAACTGTGTCCCTTTGTCGAAAACCAGATCGTCGAAAACGGAATCATCCTCCTCAAGTACTGGCTGGAGGTGAGCGATGTCGAACAGGAGCGGCGGTTTAAGGCCCGGATCAACGACCCGCTTCGCCAGTGGAAGCTTTCGCCGATGGATCTGCCATCAAGACAGCGTTGGTATGATTACTCCCGGGCGCGGGACATGATGCTCGAGGCCACCGATACCGAGTTGGCACCCTGGTATCTGGTGCACTCTGACGACAAAAAGCGGGCGCGCCTCAACCTGATCACCCACCTGATTACCCATATTCCCTACGCACCGCTGCCGGAGAAAAAGGTCAAGCTGCCCAAACGCTCCATCAAAGAGGCATACGATGACGAGGCAACCATCAAGCACCGCCGCTGGATCAAAGAGCAGTACTGAGGGCTTGAACGGCTCCCGCTATGAAAGAGCAGCCTAGCGGAGGGATCATTAGCCGGGTGCGTCACCTCTGGCAGCACTTCCGGACAGGCTGGAGCGAAAGCAATCCGCTCGCCGCGGAGATCGACCGGGTGGTCGAGTTGGCTGACCCGACCATTCGCCGGGCCAGGCGTTACCGCCAGGTGCTGCGTGACCCAGTGGCCGGAGTCATGAACTACTGCAGCTCGGTTATTGATGCATTTCCTGGGCCGGTCCGTCTGAGCCGCAAGGAGTATTTTGACAATCCGGCAGTCAAGGCGCTGTTTGTCAATCCGGAAGATCTGGAGAGTCTGCTTCTCTCCGGCCCTGATGCCGCAACTCTCCGTCAAAGCGGCTATACCGGTGAGGTTGTGGCGCTGCTGACCATGAGCAAAGAAGAAAAGACGGTGCTTGGCTATCAGCAGCAGGGAGAGATAGTCCTCCGCGATGTCGCCCAACGTTCGGTCAACTTCGTTGACCACCGCCTGGTTGCTCCTTCCCCCGATCTCGCCATAACCAGAGCCGGGATTCTTGCCCGTGGTCTGGAGGTGCTCGCTACAGTTGCCATGGAACGAATCACCGGTCTGCGCAATAACGCGGCCGAGTTACGTGAAAAGCGCGCCTACCTTAAAGGCGCAATCACCATTTTCGGAGGAAAATCCCGCCTTCAGGAGCAGTTTTCCGTCCCCGATCCCGCCATGGCGGAAAAGCTGCGCGCGGCCCGCGAGAGGCTGGTCGCGGTGGAGGGTGAACTGGCCGAAGTTGAGAGTTTGCTGGCTACACCCGAAGACGCGCTCCGCCATCTCAGTGAGGTGTTGGTAAAGCCTGCTGAAACCTTGACAGTGCAGCGCCAGTCCATCTTTCTCAACTGGATGAATGTGCTGGTTGACAGTCGCGGTGAGAATGGCGGGCACGAGATCGTTATGGCTGAATTGTCCTTGTTGGAGGAGTTGCGGCGGTACGGCATTTTTGTTATTTTTTCGTTAACCAACGGTGAACTGGGCAGATAGTGCCTGGGGCAGAGGATTTTTTCAAGGAGAGGACAGATGAACAGAAGATCAATGGCGTATCTGCTGGTGCTTATCGGTTGGCTTGGGGGATCCGAGACTCTTGCTGCTGAGCCGGCGTGGATGAATTCTCCAGTCAAGGAGATGGTTGCCCAGGCTCGGGCCGCAACCAAAAGCATCACGATTGAGCAATTGAAAAAGGCTATTGACGATGGAGAAGACGTTATCGTTGTCGATGTCCGTACCCCGAAGGAATATGAAGCTGCCCATATTCCGGAGTCGGTTAACCTGCCACGAGGCCTCTTGGAATTTTCCATCTGGTCGCTGGTCCCTGATCAGCAGGAGACACTCTATGTCTATTGCAAAACCGGGGCACGCGCTGCTCTGGCAGTAAAGCAGCTCAACGACCTCGGTTATGCCAATGCCTTTGCCGTCGATACCGGTGGGGCGGAATGGGTGAGAACAGGATATCCGATACAGACCGCCATCACTGACGAGGAAGTGATCTTACAGCCTGTACAGTAGCAGAGCCCGGTGCGCTCGCAACACGCAAGGCGGGTGATCTCCGTCGGTCAATTGAGCATGTTTCGTTTGGCAATATGGCCTGGCTTGTCAAAAAAAGTAGCTGGCTGGGTTGCCAGTAACTGAGAAAAATGAAGCGATAAAAATGGTCAAGTCTTGCCATATGCCCCATTTATTACGCCGAAGGAGAAGTTAAGCTGCTCTTTTTTGCCAGTGTTGCAGCACTGATTTTAGGCTATGTGCTTTATGGCAGGGTGGTTGACCGCATTTTTGGCGCTGACCCCGGTAGGGCTACACCAGCCGTGACCATGGAGGATGGCGTCGACTACGTCAAGTTGCCGACCTGGAAGATTTTCCTGATTCAA
>JAZBOD010000204.1:0-16877 GCA_036350955.1 Desulforhopalus sp.
CAGCCGGGTTCGGGGTTGACATGTGCCATGCAATGTCTATAAGTTGAGGCCGAAATGCCACTTTGGCAGAAAAACAGCCGAGGATTGACCAAACAGCACCAGCCACAGCCGTCTCGGCCAGGTGATGTTCAGCAAGAAGAGAGACCAGCTGAATGGCTCAATAGCGAAACTGTCGCCGATGAGGATAGACGGAGAAGCCCGATGGAGGAGATAGGCGAGTACGATTGCCCGATGCCGGAAACCTTTCAGGAGAAGATCGGCATCACCGTGGTCCTGGCCTGGCTCTTTTATCTGGGCTTTGTCACCCGGATTCTCTTCGGGCCGCTCATGCCGGCGGTGGAAAAGGATCTCGGCATCAGCCACGCCGAGGCCGGCCTGCTCTTTCTCATGCTTTCGGTGGGGTATATGATCGCCCCGGCGGTGTCCGGTCTGATCTCCCGGAAAATTGAGCACCGTGGCGCCCTGAAACTCTCAGCCTGGCTGGTTGGTCTTGCTCTGCTGCCCTTTACCTTTGTCGAAAGTGTCTGGACGATGGGCGGGCTGCTGATGATCGTCGGCTTTGCCGGCAGCCTTCATCTGCCGTCGGCCATAGCGACCATCACTGCGGAGATCCAGAAATCGGATTGGGGCAAGGGGTTGAGTGTCCATCAGTGTGCTCCGCCGCTCAGTTTTATTTCGGCGCCGCTCCTGGCCGCCGCCCTGCTCCAGTGGCTGAACTGGCGACAGGTTCTCCTCTGCTGGGCGATTCTCGCCCTCTTTTCCGCCTTGCTTTATACCCTTTACGGCAGGGGAGGGGAGTTTCCCGGCAGACCGGTCAGCCCGACCAACGTCCAAAAGATCGGTACTCTTCCCTCCTTCTGGATCATGGTGGCGCTCTTTGCCGTAGCCATGGGGGGGAATGCCGGGATCTTTGCCATGCTGCCGCTGTTTTTTGTCGCCGAAAAGGGTTTTGAACTGGGTTGGGCCAACACCTTGATCGGGCTGTCGCAGTTCTCCGGCCTGGCCGTGGTCTTTTTTGCCGGTCTGCTCACCGACCGGATCGGCCAGAAAAGGGTAATGGCCCTCTCCCTTTCCGGCAGTGCACTGTTGACCATCACCATCGCCTTGGCTGAAGGCTGGCTGCTGATTACCGCCCTTTTTCTCCAACCGGCGGTACTCACCGCCTTTTTCCCCGCGGCCTTCGGGGCTCTGGCACGGATTGCCCAGCCGTCGATGCGCTCGGTGACCAGCGCCCTGGGCCCGCCCTTAGCCTTCCTCTTTGGCGGTGGCCTGATCCCGCTGTTGATCGGGTCCCTTGCCGAAGGTGTCTCGTTTGCCGCAGGGGTTTTGGTGGCCGGTGGGGTTATGCTGCTGGCCCTGCCAATGCTCTATTTTCTGCGCATCGGTCAATACGACGCCGAGGCGGGATGCTAGCTGATCTGTTAACCAGCAGTTGCCGGAAAAGCCGCAATGTTCTATTATTTGCCGATACCAATGCCACTCTACATCAGCCAAACATCCATCGTCGTTCACCCATCCACGGAGAAGCACAATGCTCAAACCAGTCCAGTCGATTCTTTTTGCCACCGACCTTTCCAGCAATTGCCAGCAGGCCCTTGAGTTTGTCATCTCGGTCGGGACCAGATTCCAGGCGACGATCTACATGCTGCATGTCCTGGAGGCTCTGCCGGAGAACGTTGAAGGACACCTGAAGAACCTGCTCGGCCGGCACCAGTGGAGTGATATCGTTCACTCCCACCAGTCCCAGGCCCATAAGTCGCTGACCGGCAAGATCTCGACCAACTCCCGGGTGCGGCAGGAGATCCAGAAATTCTGTCAAGACGCGGGGATCAATGAAAACACGTGTGATTTTCAGTCCCAGGAGATCATCATCAGTGACGGTGATGTCGCCGAAAGCATTATCAAGCATGCCCTGGAGAACGACTGCGATCTGATTGTCCTTGGTGCGAAAAGAGGTCTCTTCCATAAGATATCCTTGGGCACAACGACCAAGGAGGTTCTGAAGAACGGCAAGGTTGCGGTAACCGTGGTGCCCCCTGTTGATCAGGCAGACTGATGGTGCGGGGCGAGAACATTCAGGATTGTGACAGGTCATGGCCGAGGGGTTGAGTATCCGGCTCTACACCCTCAGCACCTGTGTCCACTGCAAGGCGCTGCGGGAGTTTCTTCAAGCCCGTGGTCTGCCTTTTGAATTTGTCGATGTGGATACCCTGCAGGGAAAAGAGCGCCGGGAAATGCTCAATGAGGTGCGGCAGTACAACCGGCGCTGCTCCTTTCCCACCTCGGTGGTTGGTGGGGAGGTGCTGATTGGCTTTAAGGAAGATGAATTCCGGAAAGTCCTCGGGCTTGGCGGGGAGGATCAGGAGTGTGGCAATGACAGCTAAACAGGCACAACCGGGAAGCAGGGTGAAGATCCGCTATTCGATAACCCTTGAGGACGGCAGCAGTGTCGAGGCGAAAAAGACCAGCCGCCCGCTCACCTTTACCATTGGCTCCGGCAAGGTCTTCAAAAAGCTCGAGGAAGGGGTGGTCGGCATGACGGTCAGCGAAATCCGGCCGATTATGGTCAAAGCCGCAGATGGCTACGGCGACTACGACAAGGACCGGGTCTTCCGGGTGGCCAAAAAAATCTTTCCGCCGGATATCACTCTGTCGCCGGGACGGGCCGTCGAATACCAGAACCGTGACGGCGAACGGGTCCGGCTGATGGTCAACGATGTCGACGAAACCACGGTAACCGTAGACGGCAACCACCCGCTGGCCGGTCTTGATCTGCTCTATCAGGTCGAACTTATCGAGGTGGAGTAAACTCGGCGGCCCCGAACAGGCTCAGCACAAAATCGGCTTGATAGCCCAGCTAAACCGAAACGGCCCTGGTCGATCCGCAGCGGATCGGCCAGGGCCGTGGTTGTCAGAGCAGGGTATCGGAAAAGCTATCCTGCCATGGCCATGGGGATATCGCCGAGGCCCCGGTCGATATCGGTACGGACATTGTCGATGACCCGCTGAATACCGTCCTTCTCCAGAGCCAGGGTGTAGGTCCGGTCATCTTTCAGGCCTTTGAACCAGAAGTCACCGAAGTTGTTGGTTTTTTCGGTGAACACTTCTCCCGACTCGGCATCTTTCAGGGTGCAGGTGGCGCCGATGATCACCTCCTGGCGGTCGGGGTCGTAGAGGGTGCCGGCGACAAATTTTTTCGGCAGACCCTGGTAGTAGACCCGCGATTTGGTGGCGATATGCGGCCGGTAGGGCTCGGCAGCGGCGATGAAATCGGCGAAATCCTCCTCCTCGCCAAAGCGCAGGGCCTCGGTGGGGCACTGGTCGACACAGCGCGGCACCGTCCACTCCTCCGGATCACTGTCGAGGAGGTGGGCGCAGCCGGTGCACTTCTGGGCGAGGTTGAGCTGCTCGTTGAAGAAGATGGCATTGTGCGGACAGGTGTCGGCGCAGAGCTTGCAGCCAATGCATTTTTCCGGATCAATGATGACCAGCCCATCCGGCCGCTTGAAAATCGCCTCGGCCTTACAGCCCTCGATGCAGGGGGCGTCGTCGCAGTGGTGGCAGAGGTAGGGGACGTAGCTGACCCGGACATGGGGAACATGGCCGTGGACCCGTTCGGTGATGCCGAGCCAGAACTGGCCGGTATCCGGCTGGGGCTTGGCATAGGGGGACCAGTCGTTGCCGACGTGCTCGTCTTTGCAGGCGATCTGGCAGCAGTAGCAACCGTTACAGCGGGCGAGATCTACAATAAATACCTTCATTATTTGTCACCTCCGTCAACAATCCAGGCATCGACGCGGAGACCGGCCGCCGGATCATATTTTCGTGCAAAGGCCTCCGGATACTCCCGTCGCCATCGCTCCATCTCTTCGCCCGTCACCCGCTGGACCTCGACCAGGTAGCCGCCGCCGATCTGGCCGACGCAGTTCTCGCTGGTCACCGCCCCCGGGGTGATGGTGTTGATTGCCCCACCGCGCTCAATTTCACCGGTTTTGATCGGGTCGTGGCGGGCCCCGTGGTCAATATAGGCAACTCCGGGCCGGAGCCGTTCGGTGATGTAGGCACCGGCCAGGACCACCCCGCGCTCGTTGAACAGTTTGACGATATCGCCGTTCTTGATCCCCCGCTTCTCGGCTTCACTGGGGTGCAGCCAGCACGGTTCGTACTTGTAGCCGTCCGGGCCGGTGACCTTCATCGTCGGGGTCTCCCGGGTCCAGGTGATATCGTCGCACTGGGCATGCACCCGCCAGCGGCCGTGGTTGGACATGATCAGCAGCGGGAACATCTTCGCCCGGTGGCTGGAGAGCCGCTCGTCGTGGTTGTGGCTCTTTTCCACCCAGCGCGGGATCGCCCCGCGCTCCTTGTCATCGGGGTAGGCCTTGGCCAGGGCTTCGGAGTAGAATTCGAGTTTGCCGGTGGGGGTGTTGAGTTTGTGCTTTTCCGGATCGAGGTAGAACTGACGGAACCCGGGGGGGTCGTCTTCCCAGTTCTCCGCGGTGGGGTAGATCCAGTAGCCCTTCTCTTTCAGCTGTTCCCAGGAGACCAGTTTTTCCCCGCCCATATAGCCCCAGATCGCCTTCTGCAGATCGGCGATGGTTTTGCCTTCGGTCATCTGTTCTTCCATCCCCGGGAACTTCTTGGCCACCTCGCGGACGCACTCGGCATCACTTTTTGATTCCCCGATCGGCTCAATCGCCTTCTCGGTGATCATGATGTTTGGCTGCATGGTGCCCTGGCGAATATTGGTGACGATATCGTCAACCTCCATGTAGGTGTTGGCGGGAAGGACGATATCGGCATAGACGCAGTCGTTTTCGAACCAGGGGTGCTGGGCGACAAAAAACTCGATCTTCGGACTGCGCAGCGCCAGTTCGGTCTCGTGCCCGTAGTTCCAGCAGGTGATCCGGCAGGGGCTGTCCGCCCAGATCATGTGGATCTGTGATCCTTTCTTCTCCGGTTCGATCGGGTAGGTATACTCGACGAACTGGTCGGCGGTCAGGGCATTCTGCGCTCCGGTGCCGCGGAATTTGATCGGCTCGTCGGAGAGGATGGCGTTCTGGATCAGGGTCTTCGGAATGACCTGTTGCTGCCAGGCGGCCACTGCGCTGAGCACCGGCAGGGCGAGGCGCTCTTCGATGTCCGGGTTCCAGAAGAAGGTTCCGCCAAGACCCTCCGCCCGGGGCAGGCCGAAATAGGTCCACTGGTGCTGATGCACCCCTGGGCCGCCGAGACCCTGCATGCCAAGGAGGATACATTCCAGGCGGGCCGGCTCATGGGAGAAGGGTCCACGGATAAAGCCGCCGCCGAAATAGTGGGCAATCGAGGTGGTTTTGGTGCCGAACTCCCGGGCCAGGGCCTTGATGGTCCAGACCGGAACGCCGCATTTGGCCGAGGCCCACTCCGGGGTCTTCGGAATGCCGTCTTCCTTGCCGAAAACATAGTCGGCGACCTTGTCCATCCCGACGGTGTGGGTGGCGACGTACGCCTTGTCGTAGGTCCCCTCGGTGAGCCACATGTAGATGATCGCCAGTTGCAGGGCGGCATCGGTATTGGGCAGGATGGGGATCCACTTGTCGGCATGGATTGCCGCGCCATAGTTGCAGTCCGGGCAGATATACACCTGCTTGATCCCGACTTCAGTAAGGTAGTAGCAGAGGCGGCTGGCGAACTGGCCGACGAAGCCCCAGGGGGTGGTTTCCGGGTCACAGCCCCAGAAGAGGACCATGTCGGCGTGCTCGATGGTGTCTTTGACGATATTGGCCGCCGGGTACATGATCCCTTGGGCGCCCTGGCCCCAGACGTGCTTTGCCCCCCAGTACCACCCCTCCCAGCTGTCGGGGTTTCTGACCTGCAGGGTAAAACCACCGAGGTACTCGAGGAGAACGCCGGGGTGGCCGTGGGGGGTGTTGATGGTCTTGCACTCGCCATGGCCGTCACCCTGCATGAGGATGGCGTTGTGGCCGTATTTCTCGTGGACCCGCTTGATTTCGTCGGCGATCAGGGTGGCCGCCTCGTCCCAGGAGATCCGGACGAACTTGCTTTTCCCCCGGTTCTGGGTGTTCCGCTCCCCCTTGGGGTCCCAGTCTATCCGCTTCATCGGATAGGGAACCCGGTTCGGCGAGTAGACCCGTTTTTTATAGGCCAAAGAGAACGGGCCGGGGAGGGATTTCCAGGTCGGTTCGATGGTCTTGCCGTTGCGCTCCATCTTCCACTGGCGAACTTCCTTTTTGTCGTATTTCCACCCGTAGCGCATCGGGCGAACCCGGACAATCTTGCCGTTTTTGACGTCCACCATCCCCTCTGCACCACCACCAAAGTAGCCGCCGAGGCCAAGCGACCGCAGTACGGTCTTGTCTTTTGTCTTGACTGGTTTCATCGATATTGTTCTCCTTTGGTTGAAAATTGACCACCTGGGGGACGCCACAGCGCCGTGGTCTCCAGGGCAGACCATGAACCGAAGAGCTTGATTACCCGGGAATCCTTATGTATGAAAAATTACATGCAATATTTTGGTTGACGGATCTAGCCGCCGGAAGGGCGGTAATTGCTCGAACTGCCGTCATAGTTCTACGAAAAATTGCTGGTGTCAACCTTTTTCGCGCAGGTAGAGAAGGGGTGACAGCCCCCTTTGCTCCGGGCGCGGCCGGCTGTTTCATGCCAACAAACCTGGTATAAAAAGTCCAGCCTGGTACGGTATTGACCGCTCCTGCATTGCATATTACATGTAATAAACCTTCCGGTCAATCGTCAATTGCCGAAAATTAACGGGCGATCAAGACCGGCGAGAGCGGCGAATTTGCTGGGCTGTTTTGGTCAGCGAAGAGGCTAGGAGGCGTTACTTGGCCAGGGAAATGGTGGTAAAGAACATGGCTGAATGGGAGAAGGTGTTCAAAATCATTGACATAATGCCAGGACTGGACTAAAAAGCAATCGGCAGTCGCACGGCAATGGTCCGCTCCGCCGGACCTTTTTGCCGCTGACTGGTTGAGCACTCATTACATGAAAAGTGGTTGGCCGGGGACCGGGGGACAGGTTTGTCGGCAGCAGGGGGGACAGAAGGTGAAAAAACACAGCAACCTTACCCTTAAGGTGTACCATCGGCTGATTGAGCTGATGCTCAATTACGAAATTGTCCCGGGGCAGCGCCTGGTCTTTATCGACCTGGCCAAACAGCTGGAGGTCAGCCGCACCCCGGTCAACAATGCCTTGAGCATTCTCGCCCAGGAAGGCTATCTCGACTTTGTCCCCAATCAGGGCTATTCGGTGCACAAACTCACCCGCAAGGAGGCGGAAAACCTCTACGAGATCCGCGAGGTCCTTGAGGTGGGTTTTCTCGGCCGGGCGATCCGCAACATGACCCCGAAAAAGCAGCGCCAGCTGCAAAAGAAGAAGGCCGAATACGAAAAGGCCATCTCCAGCCATGTCGACCGCCGGTTGTTCATCCTCGACACCGAATTCCACACGGCAATCCTCGATATGGCTGGTAACGAAATCCTTGCCCAGCGCTACCGGGATATCTGCCGGAAAATCTTTCTCCGTTTCCGGACGGAAAATCTCCAGTTAAACCGGATTCTTGAAATCAAAAAGGAACATAATGACCTCTATGAGGCGATAATCCTCAAAGACGTTGAGCGCGCCAAGGAACTGGTCCGTTTCCACCATAAAAACTCGCAGCAGTCGCTCTTCCCGCTGATTTTCCCCACCGAGTAGTTTGGCCAATTCTTCGGAATTGGCGGGAGATGGAAGTCGGGGAGTTCTTGACAGGAGGACCGCTGCGTGGGATATTGCATGCAATTGTCCTTGCCGGTGGCGGTTCTGGCACCTTCCCTGCGGCGTTTTCTTGCGCTGTTTCCAGAGGGCGGAGAAGAGGTCCTCGGGGTGTGCTGCCCGTCAACACAAGGAGGCTGCTCTCCGGTTGGTCAACCGGCAAAAGCAGCAGGCGCGGCCAGCCCGGCTGGCCGGTAGACGGAGCACACTCTTTTAGCACTCGATGGAGGGGAAAATGAAAAAATGCCTGCCGATCCTGTTGATGACTGTCGCCCTGGTGATGCTCTGTGGCCTGACCGCCGGGGCGGAAACCATTACCCTGCGCTTTGCCCACCAGAACCCGGATACCGGGCTGAGCACCACCAACTGTGTCGCCCCGTGGCTGAAGCAGATTGAAGAGGCCACCGGCGGTAAGGTGAAGATCCAGCCGTTTTACGGCGAGACCCTTGCCAAAGGCAAGGACATGTGGAATGCCACCAAGGCGGGGATCACCGATATCGGCTGGGCCTTCCACGGCTACTGGCCCGGAATGACCCCGGTCACCGATGTGATCAGTTTGCCGGCGATGTCCTTTCAGACCGCCGAAAAGGGCAGTGAGGTTCTCTGGAAGCTCTACGAAAAGTTCCCTGAGATCCAAAATGAGTTCAAGGATGTCAAGGTCCTGCTCTTCTATACCAGCGCCCCCTACACCCTGATCACCGCGAAGAAGCCGGTCACCACCCTCGAGGACCTCAAGGGGATGAAGATCAGAATGACCGGTGGACCGCCCACCGAGATGGTCACCGCCCTTGGTGGGGTGCCGATGCTGGTCCCCATGCCGGACAGCTATCTCTCCCTGCAGAAAGGGGTGATCGACGGGATGGGCGCCCCCTGGGAGGCGATTCATGTCTGGCGGTTTTATGAAGTGGTGGAATACTATACCGAAGTCCCCTTTCCGGCGGTCTATTTCTCGATCATCATGAACAAGCGCAAATGGGAGAGCCTGCCGGCCGATGTCCAGGAGGCAATCATGAAGGTTGGCGGAGAGGCCGGCTCGAAATTCTGGGGGAAAAACTTCTTTGACAACATGAAGGCGGAAGGGATCAAAAAGATCGAGGAGATGGGCCAGGGCGCCAACGTCTTTGAACTGAGCCCGGAAGAGCGGCAGCGGTGGATCGATGTCGGTGGCCAGCCGATCTGGGAGAGCTGGGTGGCCAATATGGAGAAGAATGGCGTCGCCAATGCCCGGCAGATTCTTGACACCACCATCGAACTCGGCCGGGAATAGTCCCGGAATTGCCAGGGAGCCTGCCTGCCGATGGAGACGCTCTACCGGATACTCGAAAAGGTCGCCGGCCTGCTGGTGAGCATTGCCGCCGCGGTACTCGCGGCAATGATGTTCATGATGGCCGCCGATGTGATCTGCCGCTATTTCTTTAACGCTCCGCTGGCGGGGGGTCTTGAACTGGTGGAGTTCATGATGGCGATCCTCGTGCCCCTGAGCATCGCCTATTGCGCCTGGCAGCGCTCCCATGTCGTCGTCGACCTGATCGTCGGCCTGTTGGGCAAGGGGATCCGCCGCGGCCTGGAGATCGTGGTGACCCTGGTCTCTGTAGCCTTTCTTCTTACCGTCGGCTGGCAGAGTCTCGTCTATATCGGCGAAGTCCGTGCTTCCGGGGTCACCTCTGCGGTGCTCCATCTGCCGGCCTATCCCTTTGTGGTGCCGGTTGCGGTGGGGATTCTGATTTGCGGCCTGATCATGCTCGCCGATCTGTTCGACAACAGGAGCCGGGAGCGAACGAATGGGACCGACTGAGCTGGGATTTTTGGGCATTTTTTGCCTTATTGCCCTCCTTCTCCTGCGCATGCCGATCGGGGTGGCCATGGGCCTGGTCGGTTTTGTCGGTTTTGGCCTGGTGGTCGGCTGGGAACCGGCCCTCGGGGTGTTGCGGACGGTCCCCTATTCGACCTTTGCCAACGAAGGGATGAGCGTCATCCCGCTGTTTATCCTGATGGGGGCCTTTGCCTTTGCCGCCGGGATGAGCGAGGATCTCTACCGGGCGGTGCACACCATCTTCGGCAGTCTCCGCGGCGGGCTGGCGATGGCCACGGTAGCGGCCTGCGCCTGCTTTGCGGCGATCAGCGGCTCGAGTCTGGCGACCGCCGCCACCCTCGGTCGGGTGGCCATGCCGGAGATGCGCAAATACCGCTACAGCGAGGCCCTGGCCTCAGGGGCGATTGCCGCCGGCGGCTGTCTCGGGATCCTCATCCCGCCGAGCGTTATCCTGATCATCTACGGCATTCTCACCGAACAGTCGATCGGCAAGCTCTTTCTTGCCGGGATCATTCCGGGAATTCTCCAAGCGGCAGGCTATATAGTCACCATCTGGCTGCTCACCCGGCGCAACCCGGTCCTTGGGCCGCCGGGGCCCTATGCCACCCCCAGGGAAAAGCTGCTGGCCTTCTCGAAAACCTGGGAGGTGCTGGTGCTCTTCCTGCTGGTCATCGGCGGGCTCTACATGGGCATCTTCACCCCCACTGAGGCGGCCGGGGTAGGGGCCTTCGGCGCCTTCTGCTTTGCCATTCTCCGGGGCAAGATGAACTGGTCAAGTTTTAAGAACAGTCTGACCAGTACGGTTTCGACCACCGGCATGCTCTTTATCATCGTCCTCGGGGCGATGATTCTCGGCTATTTTTTTTCGGTGACCCGTCTGCCCTTTGAATTTGCCGCGGCGGTGTCGGCCCTGCCGGTCAACCGCTATGTGATCATTGTGGCGATTGTCGTGGTTGTGCTGCTCCTCGGCTGTCTGATGGATTCCCTGGCCATCGTCCTGCTCACCGTGCCGGTCTTCTACCCCCTGGTCGTGCAGCTCGGTTTTGACCCGATCTGGTT
Organism: Desulforhopalus sp.; assembly: GCA_036350955.1. Classification (GTDB taxonomy): domain Bacteria; phylum Desulfobacterota; class Desulfobulbia; order Desulfobulbales; family Desulfocapsaceae; genus Desulforhopalus_A. The sequence goes on from JAZBOD010000204.1 coordinate 10,640, forward strand.
TGGCATCATCGTGGTCCGGGTCACCGAAATGGGGCTGATCACCCCGCCGGTGGGGCTTAATGTGTTTGTGATCCACGGCATCACCAAGGTGCCGATGTCCACCATTTTTCAAGGAGTAGTCCCCTTTCTGCTCGCCGACGTTCTCGGTCTCGCCCTGCTCCTGCTGCTGCCGCAGATTACCCTGTTTCTTCCCAATCTGATGCGCTGAGGGACTGGGTTACCCCGGTTGGTCGGCGGAGCAGGCGGGGAGCGCGAAAAACTTGCGAATTTTCTCCGGAGGAGATAGCCTAAAACAAACCAGGTCCAGCAAAATCGCTCCTTTCGCCCCTAAGTAAGGCTGGCCCCCAACCACCGCTAAAGAGCATGCTCTCTTTTCCGAACCAGATCGGCGAGTTCCTTGCCGCGTCCCGAAAGGCCGCCAGTTACGATCTGCGCCACAACCTCTATGTCTGGTTCGGGATTCTCTGGGGCCTGCCGATTCCTCTGGTCACCATACTGATGCACCTCCATGTGCTTGGTACTGCCGGAAGCGATAGCGGTCTCAGTCAGGTCCTTGCCAGTCCGTTGCAGTGGTTTTTTCTTGCCCACCCCCCGCTTTTCGGGATCCTCTTCGGCATTCTCGGCACCATCAGAAACGACAAGGAGAGGGAGATCGAAAAGATGGTTGCCCGGCTGGAACAGCAGTCGATCCACGACCCGCTCACCGGCCTGAAAAACCGTCGCTACTTCGCCCATATCTTCCATGACGAGTGCGCCCGGAGCCTGCGTCGTCGGGAACCGCTCACCCTGCTCTTTCTCGACCTCGACCATTTCAAACGGGTCAACGATGACTACGGCCACCATTTCGGTGACCGGGCCCTGCAGGAGACCGCCCGGTATTTCACCATCCAGTGCCGCCCCTATGACACCATCGTCCGCTGGGGCGGCGAAGAGTTTGTCATTCTTCTCCGGGCAACCGATGAAACAGCGGCCGTTACCTTCGCGGAAAGGATCAGAGCGGGGCTGGCGGCAGATCTTCTCGCCGGTCTCCCTTTCCGGTTGACCATCTCGGTTGGCCTGGCGCAGTATCAGGATAACGATACCCTGGAAATGCTCGTCGACCGGGCTGATCGGGCGATGTACCAGGCCAAGCAGAGCGGGCGGAATCGGGTCGTTGCCTGGAGCAGTCTCCCCGATGCCTCGGTACAGCGAAGCTAGAGCAGAGCGGCGGGGTATCCTTTCTGGTTTTCCGCGAGGAGGTGGGCCCGATGTTCCCGGACAAAGCTGGTGAGATCCTCCCGCCAGTCGACAAACAGCGCCAGGCCGGCTCCTTTGAGCACCCGGTTCTCGAGGATCGAGTTGGCCGGACGGTGGGCCGGGGTGGGATATTCGGCGGTGGTGCAGGGGCGCATCCGGTAGGGCACCGCCATCTCGTCCAGGAAGGCCCGGGCCCCCTCGTACCAGGTGGAGTAGCCTTCGGCGGTGGCGTGGGCGATCCCTTTGAGATCGCTGTGCAGTAGCGGGCGGATCTGCCGGGCGAGGGTCAGTGACCAGGTGAGCGAGCCGAACTGGTCGTTGACCACTTTCAGCTCGCGCTCGGGATCGGCCAGGGCCAGGCGGAGGATGGTTTTGAGAAAATTGCCGCCCCAGGCCGAATAGAGCCAGGCGGTGCGGAGGATCAGGTAATCGGTGGCGTGGGCGATCACCGCCTGTTCGCCGGCAAGTTTGCTCCGGCCATATTCGGAAAGCGGGTTGGGGCGGTCGTTTTCGCGGTAGGCCTCGCCGGCCGGGCGAGTCCCGTCGAAGACATAGTCGGTGGAGATGTGGATGATCCGGCAACCGAGCCGCTCGGCTGTCCGGGCAAGATGGCCGGGGCCTTCGGCGTTGACCTGCCAGGCGAGGGCAGCCTGGCTCTCGCAGCCGTCCACCGCGGTGTAGGCGGCGCAGTTGATGATCACCTCTGGCTGTTCCTGCTCGAGAAAGGAGTTGACGCTCGCCGGGCTGGCGATGTCGATGGCCGGAAAGTCACAGCCGACGGTATGGTGTTCGCCGGCAAACAGCCGGCAGCAGTCGGTGCCCAGTTGGCCACCGGCGCCGATGACGACGATCTTCATTTACTCCCCCCTGATTTTTGCCTGTTCTTCGGCGACAAACTCGGCAATGTACCGGCCATACTGGTTTTTCATCAGTACTTGAGCCAGGCCGGTGAGCTGTTCGAGATCGATATAGCCCAGCTGATAGGCGATCTCTTCAATGCAGGCAACTTTCAGGCCCTGGCGATCCTGAACCGCCTGAATGTAGCTCGCCGCCTGCTGCAGGGATTCGTGGGTGCCGGTATCAAGCCAGCAGAAACCGCGGCCGAGTGGCTCCACCCGCAGCCTGCCCCGGCGCAGGTACTCGTTGTTGATGTCGGTGATCTCCAGTTCGCCCCGTGGTGAAGGACGCACTGCCGCGGCGATGTCGACCACCTCGTTGTCGTAGAAATAGAGGCCGGGGACGGCGTACTTTGATTTTGGTCTGGCCGGTTTCTCTTCGATGCCCACCACCCGGTTCTCCCCGTCAAATTCGACCACCCCGTAGCGTTCCGGATCTTTGACCAGATAGCCGAAGATCAGCCCGCCCTGGTCGAGCCGGGCGCTGCTCCGGAGGATTTTGGAAAAACCCGGGCCAAAGAAGATGTTGTCGCCGAGGATCAGGCAGAGACTGTCGCTGCCGATAAAGGTGCGGCCAATGAGAAAGGCCTGGGCGAGCCCATCCGGCCGAGGCTGTTCGGCGTAGCTGATCCGCAACCCGAGCTGGGCGCCATCGCCGAACAGCTCGGTGAACCGTGGCAGGTCCTCGGGGGTGGAAATGATCAGAATATCACGGATGCCGGCAAGCATCAGGACCGACAGCGGATAGTAGATCATCGGCTTGTCGTAGACCGGGAGCAGCTGCTTGCTGACCACCCGGGTGAGCGGGTAGAGTCGGGTGCCGGAACCGCCGGCAAGGATGATGCCTTTCATGGTTATCTATGGGGAAATTTGTCGACCTCGGCAGTTTGCTGCTTGCTGGCCAGAGAAGAATCCTCTACAATTGTCAGGCCCAGTGGCTGGGCGTCGAATATACTGAAGCCGTGCCGAAAAGGAAAACAAAAAATGGCTGCATCTCCACCCGCCTGTTTTAAGGCCTACGATATCCGGGGAAAGGTCCCCGAAGAGCTCCATCCCGAACTCGCCGTCGCCATAGGCCGCAGTTTTGCCGCGGTCCATGGCCTGCGCAAGGTGGCGGTCGGCCGGGATATTCGCCTGAGCAGTCCGGCACTGGCATCAGCACTCAGTGACGGTCTGCGGGATATGGGGGCGACGGTGGTCGATCTCGGCCTCTGCGGGACCGAGGAGATCTACCACGCCGCCTTCAGTATGGCCGGGGAGGGGGTTGACGGCGGGGTCATCGTCACCGCCAGCCATAACCCGGCCGACTACAACGGGATGAAGTTCGTCCTGGCCGGTGCCCGGCCGGTGACCGGCGAGGGTGGCCTGGCGGCGATGGCCGAGATGATTGCCAGCGGCTCCCTGCCGCCACCGGCGGTACAGCGCGGCGCCATTGTCCCCCGGGATAACCGTGCTGCCTATATCGCCCATCTCCTCGGCTCCATCGACCCAAAAGGGTTGGCCCCATTGAAGATTGTCACCAATGCCGGCAACGGCTGTGCCGGGCCGATAATCGACCGGCTGGCTGAGCAGCTTCCCCTGGAGTTCATTTCCCTCAACCACCGGCCCGACGGGACTTTTCCCAAAGGGGTGCCCAACCCCCTGCTGCCTGAGAAAAGGGCCGAAACCGCCGCCGCTGTTGTTCACCACCGCGCGGATATGGGGATCGCCTGGGACGGTGACTTTGACCGCTGTTTTTTCTGGGACGAACGCGGGGAATTCATCGAGGGCTACTATCTGGTCGGTCTTCTCGCCAGGGCGATGCTCCTGCACAACCCCGGGGCAAAGATCCTCTATGACCCGCGCCTGGTCTGGAGTACCGAGGAGGATATCCGCCAGGCCGGCGGGATTCCGGTATTGAGCCGCACCGGTCACGCCTTTATCAAGGAGCGGATGCGTGCCGAGGATGCGCTGTATGGCGGCGAAATGTCGGCGCACCACTATTTCCGGGACTTTGGCTACTGCGACTCGGGGATGATCCCCTGGCTGCTGGTCGCCGAACTGCTGAGCCGTTCCGGCCGCCCGCTTTCCGAGATGGTCGCAGCCAGACAGCTGGCCTATCCGGTCTCCGGCGAGATCAACCGCCGGGTCGCCGACCCGGATGCGGTGATCGCCAGAATCAAAAAGGCGTACGCCGGAGGTGCCTGCGACTACACCGATGGTCTTTCGGTGGCGTTTGCCGACTACCGGTTCAATGTCCGCAAATCCAACACCGAACCGCTGCTCCGCTTAAACGTCGAGAGCCGCGGCGATACCGCCTTGCTCCAGGCGAAAACCGCCGAACTTCTTGAACTGATCGGCTGAGCGATGCATCATTGGCCAGTGGCCTCGCTGGTTTGACGATATGGCGTAAGGCACCACAGCTGGCTTTGCCGTAGGGCGCGTCATACGCACCATTTATGAGCCTTGCCAAGCCTTGCTGGTTGGTGCGCGGTGCGCACCCTGCATTGAGCTGCCGATAAGGGTTAAACCGCTGCAGCTGGAGTGAAGGCTGGGCAAGGCTATTTTCCGATACAACAAACCAAGAGGAAAACGTGATCAAAATCCAACCCGTTATTCTTGCCGGGGGCACCGGCTCCAGGCTCTGGCCCCTCTCCCGCGAGCTCTACCCGAAACAGCTCCTGCAGTTGACCGGCAACGTCTCGTTGCTCCAGGCAACCCTTCTCCGGGCAGGAAAGCTCCCCGGGGTCCTGCCACCGCTGGTGATAGTTGGTGAGGAGCACCGGTTCATCACCCTCAGCCAGCTGGAAAGCCTCAATCTGCCTGTGGCATGTACTATCCTCCTTGAGCCGGTCGGGCGCAACACTGCCCCGGCGGTCTGCGCTGCCGCCGCCTACTGCCGGACCCAGGATGACGATGTCGTGCTGCTGGTTCTTCCTGCCGACCATATCATTCGTGAGGTTGAAGGCTTTGCCGCAGCAGTGGCCCGGGCGGCGGAGCTTGCCGCCAGCGGCAAGGTGGTGACCATCGGCATCAACCCCAGCCGTCCGGAGACCGGCTACGGCTATATCGAGCGGGGAGAGGGCGATCGGGTGGTCTCCTTTAAAGAAAAACCCGACCTCGACCAAGCCCGCCAGTACCTGGCCGGCGGAAGGCATTTCTGGAACAGCGGGATGTTCGCCTTTACCGCCGCCACCCTGCTGCGGGAGATGGGCGAACACGCGCCGGAGATCCTCAGCTGCATGGATGCGGCGGTGGCCCAGGGCGTGCCCGACCAGAGTTTTTTCCGGATCGACGGTGCGGCGATGGCCCGTTGCCCTGAAGATTCGCTTGATTACGCCCTGATGGAGAAGACCGGTGCCGCCGCGGTGGTGGTGGCTGACCTCGGTTGGAGCGATATCGGGTCCTGGCAGGCCCTCTGGGAGGTTCTTGACAAGGACAGTGCCGGCAATGTCTGCCAGGGCGATACCCTGCTCGAGGATACCCGGAACTGCCTGATCCGCTCCGAGGACATGCTGGTCGCCACGGTGGGGCTGGAGGATACCCTGGTGGTGGAGACCGCCGACGCCATCCTGGTTGCGCCGTTGTCACGCTCCCAGGAGGTGAAAAAGGTGGTTGCCCGGTTGAAAAAGGAGCAGCGCAAGGAGTTTACCCTGCACCGGACGGTCTACCGTCCCTGGGGAAGCTATACCGTCCTTGAGGAGTTGCCCCGCTTCCAGATCAAACGGATAACCGTCTACCCCGGGGCAAAGCTCTCCCTGCAGATGCACCACCACCGGCACGAGCACTGGGTGATCGTTACCGGTACCGCGAAAATCGTCAACGGCGACGAGGAGATCCTCCTCTACGAAAACCAGTCCACCTACATCCCGGCGGGGACCCGGCACAGGCTGGAAAATCCAGGAGTTATTGCCCTAGAACTGATCGAGGTGCAGATCGGCAGCTATCTCGGCGAGGACGACATCGTTCGCTTTGAGGATGTCTATGGCAGGCAGGCCAGGGGCTAAACAGCCCCCCCCCTTTTCTGCAGGGCCCGAAAGGCCTCGACGTAGCGGCTGAGAATCCGCCGACCTTCCTGGCTGATCTCGAGGAAAGTGACGCCCGAGAGATAGCGGCCGTCGTGCGGC
>JAZBOD010000205.1:0-5930 GCA_036350955.1 Desulforhopalus sp.
GAGAAGGACACAACTCAGCAGGGAGGACAGCGATGCGCCTGGCAATCATCACCGGTGGGTCAACGGGACTGGGGCTGGAACTCTGCCGGCAGTGCGCCGAGCAGGGCTACCAGCTGGTCGAATTCTCCCGGCGTGCCCCCCATCCCTTCTCGGTCCGGGTCGACCTGGCGCAGCCGGCAAAAAGCCGCCAAACTGTCCGCCGGGCCATCGCCGCTCTGGCGCCTGAGGCGCTTACCGAACTGCTGGTGGTCAGCAATGCCGGAACCCTCGCGCCGATCGGCCCGGCGGCGAAAAAAACCCGGGCGGCGGTGCTCGCCAGCCTCAACACCAACTTTACCTCGGCGATCCTCGTCCTCACCGAGACCATTGCCAGGTTTCAGCAAACACCCTGCCGGAAGGTGATTGCCAACGTCTCCTCCGGCGCGGCGAGAAAAGGGTACGCCGGCTGGAGCCTCTACTGCGCCGCCAAGGCGGGGATGGAGCGGTTTATCGAGACCCTGGCGATCGAGCAGCAGGCAGAGGAACACCCCTTCCTGCCGATCAACATCAACCCCGGGGTGATGGATACCGCGATGCAGGCGGCGATCCGCGCCGCCGCCCCGACCGACTTCCCCGACCAGCAGCGCTTTATCGACAGCCAGGAGCAGGGCCTCCTGGTCGATCCGGCCAGGGTCGCCGAACGGCTGCTGCAGATCATCGTTATGCCCGAACTGAACGGCGGTGCACGGTACAATGCCGCGGAGCAGCGGTAAACGGTCTCAGCCTGGTTGGCGACCAGGGACCCAGCCACCAGGTCCGGCTACATCATCTGCAGCTTTTTCAGACGAGCGGCAATCTCCCGACCAAGAACACCGGCCTGGGCCCAGGTTTCCGTCTGGTCTTCAACCCGGCAGAACTTTTCCGGGGTCACCGCAGTGTCTTCGCCGAAAATCCACGGCAGAGCACTCATCGGGCACTGCTGGCCATAGCCACAGACCATGCATTCCGGGTTGCCCACCGCCTCGAGCCGACCAAGTACCTCCATCCCCTCCAGGGCCAGGGCATGGCCGACCTGGCTGCTCGCCTCTTGCAGACCGGGGGCACCACGGCCTATCCCGGTGACCACGGTCACTGCCAGCTTGCCCCGGTTGAACCCCTGATTATGGCGCAGGGAGAACAGCCGTTCAAGAAAGGCTTTGGTAAAGGCGTCTATCGAACCATAGGGGGGATAGCCGCCGACGACGATCGCCCCGGCGTGCCTGACTTTTTCCGCCAGTGCCGGGAAATCGTCCTTGACTTTGCAGAGATTGTCGCCGGTGCAGCCGAGACAGGCGATACACGGCTGCACCCGGATAGCCGACAGTTTCACCAGTTCGGTTGCCAGGCCGGTGGCGTCAAGCACCGCCCGGATCAGCCTGTCGGTATTGGAGTTTTTGATGGGACTGCCGGAAATGCCAATGACTTGCGGTTTCATGCCGTGCTCTCCTGGTTGAAGGTTATCGACTTCGATTGGCTGAAGAGTTTACCGGCAACACCGTCGGGACGCTGTAGTCGATGCTACACAGTCGATAAAATTACCCATCGCAAAGCACCAGGAGACCCTGATTTTCGGAAACCTTGCCCTTGGCCCTCAATTCGCCGATTGCCCGGGTAATCGTTACCCGGTGGGCACCGCACAAAAAGCCCAACTCTTCATGAGTCAAAGCAAACTGGAGCATCCGGCCGCCTTTGACCACCCGGCCATGCTGCTCGGCAAGCTGGCGGAGAATGCCCAGCACCCGCTCTTCAATGGAAGCTGAAGCCAGGGTACCCACTTTGTCGCCCAGCTGACTGATGCGCCGGCTCATGTTCCGGATCACCTGCAGACCAATATTGGGATAGCGGAGGACGATCGACTCGAAAACAGCCCGGGAAAAACCGCAGGTCAAAGTCTCCTCAAGACATACCGCCGTCACCGGGTAAGGGTCGTCATCGGCCAGCATGGTCTCACCGAGAAAGTCTCCAGCCTGACGGATATCGAGGGTGATTTCGCTGCCGTTCTCAAGATACTTGACCAGTTTGACCCGCCCGGATTTGAGGAGGAACATCTCTCCCGCCAGATCATTCTGGTGAAACACCGTGCCTCCCCGGGGAAAGATGCGGCGAATGGCCGAACCGGCAAGATGGGCCTGCTCTTCTTCGGTCAAATGGCGAAACATCCACAGATGACCAAGGCAGACCGGCGAAAGATCGGCACCCGGCGGTGCCTGAAGATTACAGGAACAGCTCATAACGGTCGCTCAGAGATAACGCCTTTCCCGGAAAAGGCAGTGGCTCTTGCCGGGTCCTTGCCTGCGGCAAGAAATTGCTCCAGTTCCTCCCGGTGGTAAAAGGCCCGTTCAAAAAACAGTCCGGCGGCCGGTGCCGCTACCGCCGGGACCTGTTCCTTTCGGCCGGTGAGCAGGTGGTGGAGATCTTCGCTGTCAAGCTGGTGGCTGCCAACGGCAACGAGCACACCGACCATCCGCCGGACCATCCGCCAGAGGAAATGGGAGGCGACCACCCGAACCAGAATCAGCCCGGACCGCTGATGCAGTTGCACCGCATGGACCAGCACCTGGGTCGATCTCTTCAGCTCCTGCTTTTCGGCGAAACTCCGGAAATCGTGCATGCCGCACATCACTGCCGCCGCCCGCCACATCGCCTCGATATCGAGCGGGTCACGCAGCCACCAGCTGTTGCGCTTGCCAAATGCCGACTTGCGGGTACGCAGCTGGTAGAGATAGCTTCTCGCCAGACAACTGTGCCGGGCGTGAAAATCATCGGCCACCGCGGCTATCGCCAGCACGGCAATATCCTTGGGCAACTCCTCGTTCAACCGGGTGAGAAGCTGGTCCGCGGCAATCGCTCCGGCGATATCAAGGTGAGCAATATAGGCCAAGGCATGGACCCCGGCATCGGTTCGGCCGCAGCCCTGCAGATCGATTGCCCCATCCGGCACAACCCGCGCCGCGGCTTTGAGGAGATCGCCCTGCACGCTGCGGGCATCCTTCTGCTTCTGCCAGCCGCTGAAGGCGCTACCGTCGAACTCCACCGTCAGGCTGTAGCGTTGTCCCATTTCAACCAGCCTGCGGGGCACGGGGCACACTGTGCCGGCCCTCCTGGAGTTTGAAGTAGATGACCACCAGGGCGAGCAACAGGGTCACGCTGTTGGCGAGGATCACCGGCCAGAGCATCAGCATCAGGCCATAGGCCAGCCACAGTGCCACCCCGGCGGAGAAGAGCAGATACATCCACAGCGAGATCGCATGGGTATCGCGGGTGCGGATCACCCGAAACACCTGGGGGACGAAGGCGGTGGTGGTCAAAAAGGCGGCAATGATGCCAACCGAAGAGGCAAAGGTCATATGCGGATCACCCAGCAGGAAATTATGCCTTTTCTTTAGGCATACTCAACGTCATTATGCGGTTCTGGAGAGAATTCCAGGTTTTCAAAATGAATTTCCAACCCTTTTCAGCCACCCCGGCCAACCCCAAAGGCCGGCAACTTGATACTCCCCGCCGGAAGACGGACAACCATATCGCCTCCCCGGTAAAGTTACAAGCGGGAAACGCAGATCAAGCAACCCAAACCTCTGCCACGGAGGTCGACAGACCGATCGGCCTGGGCCAAAATGTTTTTCAGTGAAATCGAGAAATAGTCTAATAAAAGAAGGTGATCGACTGCTTCAGCCGTCTGATCGAAACTATTTTTGCTTGCATATTCCCCGCTCTTCCTCTAGGTTCCAGCGGATGATGCTGGCCTTCTCCGCCCCTCGCCACTGTCCCGGAACAGGGCGGGAGCAGCAGGGGCACACCGACGAGCAGACCGAAAAACCACTCCTCCTCCTCACCAACAAGGACGATCCGCCATGAAGAAAATCTTTGCCTCCGTATTTGCCGCGACCCTGCTCCTCAGCGGGCAGCTCTTCGCCGCCGAACCGGTCAAGATCGGGATGATCACCACCCTCTCCACCAAGGCCGGCTATCTCGGCGAAGATATCCGCGACGGCTTCCAGCTGGCGATCACCCAGGAGGGCGGCACCCTTGGCGGGGTGGCGGTTGAACTCCTGGTGGAAGACGATGCCGCCAAACCGGAAAAAGGCAAGCAGATCGCCGAACGCTTCGCCGTAAAGGACGAGGTGAAGATCATGACCGGCATCGTCTTCTCCAACGTTGCCATGGCGGTGGTGCCGAAGGTGGTGCGTGACGGGATCGTCTATCTCAGCGCCAATGCCGGCCCGTCAAAACTGGCTGGCAGCGGCTGCAGTGCCAATTACTTCAGCGTTGCCTACCAGAACGACAATCTTGACGAGGTGGTCGGCCAGTACGTCACCGAGGCGGGCCTGAGCAACGTCTATCTGCTCGCCCCCAACTATCCCGCCGGCAAGGACCACCTCGCCGGTTTCAAACGGTACTACAAGGGGAACATCGCCGGCGAGGTCTACACCAAGCTCGACCAGGCGGACTATGCCGCGGAGATCGCCACCCTCCGTGCCGCCAGGCCGGACGCGGTCTTTTTCTTTCTGCCTGGGGGGATGGGGATCAACTTCCTCAAACAGTATGCCCAGGCCGGGCTACAGGAGAGCATTCCCCTGTTCGGACCGGCCTTCTCCTTTGACGAACGGATCCTCGCCGCCGTGGGGGATGCTGCTCTGGGGGTGAAAAACGGTTCACAGTGGACCCACGATCTCGATAATCCCGCCAACCGGCAGTTCGTCGAGGCCTACCGCCAGGCCTATGGCCGTACCCCGACCCTCTACGCCAGCCAGGGCTACGACACCGCCCGGCTGATCGCCAGCGCCCTGCAAAAAGTCGGCGGCGACCTGGGTGACCTCGAGCCCTTCAAAGCGGAGCTGAAAAAGGCCGATTTCGCCTCAGTCCGCGGTACCTTCCGCTTCGGCACCAACCAGCACCCGGTCCAGGATCTGTACATCCGTGAGGTGATCAAGACCGACAGCGGCTATACCAACCGGACCCTGCAGAAGGTGTTCACCGACCACGTCGACGCCTACGCCGCCGAGTGCCCGCTGTAGGAGCAGCACGCAGGGGCTCCGCTGCCGGGCCCCACTCTGCCCACGATCATGCTTTTACTCTTTGAACAACTGCTCAACGGGCTGCAGCTGGGCATCACCCTCTTCCTGATGTCGGCCGGCCTCACCCTGGTGTTCGGGATCATGCAGGTGATCAACCTGGCCCACGGGTCATTCTACATGATTGGCGCCTATGTCGGGGCAGTGGTGACCGCCGCCACCGGCTCTTTCCTGCTTGGGGTACTCGCCGCCCTGTCCGCCGCCGGGCTGGTCGGCATGGCAGTGGAGTGGCTGGTGCTGCGCCATCTCTACCACCGTGACCACCTCGATCAGGTTTTGGCCACCTTCGGCCTGATCATGTTTTTTAACGAACTGGCAAGAATCATCTGGGGTCGGCAACCACTGTTCATGGATGTGCCACCCTGGCTGGCGGGGAATGTCAAGCTGGTCGACGGCCTCGCCTATCCGGTCTACCGCCTGGCGGTGATCGTCACCGGCCTGGCGGTGGCCCTGCTCCTCTGGGTTCTCTTCACCCGGACCCGGCTCGGCATGAAAATCAGGGCCGGGGCGAACAACCGGGAAATGGTCGGCGCCCTGGGGGTGGATATCTCCCTGCTCTATACCCTGGTCTTCGGCCTGGGTGCCCTGCTCGCCGGGCTGGCCGGGGTGATGGCCGGGCCGATCCTCGCGGTGGAGTCGGGAATGGGGGAGAGCATCCTCATCCTCACCTTTGTGGTGATCGTCATCGGCGGCATCGGCTCGATCAAGGGGGCGGTGATCGGTGCCCTGCTGGTCGGCCTGGTCGACACCCTCGGCCGGGCCTTTCTGCCGGTGGTCTTCCGCCTGCTGTTCGCCTCGTCCACCGCCGATGCCGCCGCGGCATCGCTCGCCTCGATGGCC
>JAZBOD010000206.1:0-5590 GCA_036350955.1 Desulforhopalus sp.
ACTCTATAACCGCAAGGAGTTGATCACCGGCGTGCCCACCGGATATGCCGGTATCGACCGGATGACCGCCGGGCTGCAGCCTTCCGATCTGATAATAATCGCCGCCCGCCCATCGATGGGCAAGACCTCCTTTGCGATGAATATCGCCCAGCACGCCGCTCTGGTGGAGAAGATTGGTGTGGCGGTATTCAGTCTGGAAATGTCCAAGGAACAGCTGGTGATGCGTTTGCTCAGTTCGGTGGGGAGAATCGACTCCCAGCGAATCAGAACCGGAAAACTGCAGAGCGACGACTGGATGAAGCTGACCAGGGCGGTGGGAATGCTCTCCGATGCCCCAATCTATATCGACGACACCCCGGCGATCTCTGTTCTGGAAATGCGGGCCAAGGTGCGACGCCTTGCATCGCAGTACGACATCGGGGTTATTGTGGTCGACTACCTCCAGTTGATGCGGGGGAGACATGACAGCGAAAACCGCACCCAGGAGATCAGCGAAATCTCTCGTTCCCTGAAGGCTCTGGCCAAGGAGCATCATGTTCCGGTGATCGCGCTTTCCCAGCTGAACCGGGGACTGGAAAGCCGTACCGACAAGAGACCAATGATGGCCGACCTTCGTGAATCCGGGGCAATCGAACAAGATGCCGATGTCATCTGTTTTATCTATCGCGACGAAGTCTACAATAAATCCGAGGACAATCCGGAAAAAGGCATTGCCGAAGTGATTATCGGCAAGCAGAGAAATGGCCCAACCGGAATGAGTCGTTTGGCTTTTATTAAAGAATTTACCATGTTTGAAAACCTGAGCAGCTACGATGAATCGGAATTCTCCTGAGCCGGACCTCTTCCTAGCAGCTTTGTCGTTCAGCCATTTTGACCATGAGGATGTGTCATGACCCGAGATAACGATGCCACCGGCAGATACAACTTTGCTGAAATAGAAGAGAAATGGCAAAAGTCATGGGAAACGGAGGGTCTGTTCCGGGCCGATGAGGCTGGAATCGGAGAAAAATACTATGTCCTGGAGATGTTCCCCTACCCCTCCGGGCGGATCCATATGGGCCATGTCCGCAACTACTCGATTGGCGACGTTATTGCCCGGTATAAGCGGATGCGCGGCTATAATGTGCTCCACCCGATGGGCTGGGACGCTTTCGGCCTGCCGGCGGAAAACGCCGCACAGAAAAACAACAGCCATCCGGCGACCTGGACCTATGCCAATATCGCCTATATGCGCGGACAATTGCGCCGTCTCGGGCTCTCCTACGACTGGGACCGCGAATTTGCTACCTGCGACCCAGATTATTTTCGCTGGGAGCAGCTGCTGTTCATCGAAATGTTTGCCCGAGGGCTGGTCTATCAGAAGGTTACTACGGTAAACTGGTGCGAATCGTGCCAGACCGTCCTCGCCAACGAGCAGGTTATTGACGGGACCTGCTGGCGTTGTGACCAACCGGTCCATCCCAAAAAGATGAACGGCTGGTTTTTAAAGATTACCGATTATGCCGAGGAGTTGCTTGCCGACCTTGATCAGCTTTCCGGGTGGCCGGAAAAAGTGGTCACCATGCAACGCAACTGGATTGGCAAATCGACTGGCCTTAATTGTGATTTTACGGTCGAAGAGCTTGATTGCCGGATTGCCATTTTCACCACCAGGCCCGATACGGTTTTTGGGGTTACCTTCATGTCGATTGCCGCAGAACATCCGCTTCTCGACACCCTGATCTCCGGCACCGCGCACGAGGCTGAAGTTCGGGCATTTGCTGAACGTATTCTGGTTGAGAAGCAACGGCAGTCTCTGGCAGAGGAGGTGGAAAAGCAGGGAATTTTTACCGGCCGCTATTGTATCAACCCGTTTAACGGCCAGCGCGTACCCATCTATGTTGCCAATTTTGTCTTGATGGAATACGGCACCGGGGCGGTGATGGCCGTACCGGCGCACGACCAGCGCGATTTTGAATTTGCCAAAAAATATCAGCTTCCGGTTATTCCGGTGGTTGTCCCGGAACATCAGGAACTTTCCCCCGACACAATGGTTGAGGCTGCGACCGGACCGGGGATGTTAATCAACTCCGGACAGTTCAGCGGGATGGATTCGCTTGCTGCGCAACAGGCAATCATCAGCCATGCCGAAGCCGGACTGTTCGGTAAGGCCCACGTCACCTATCGTCTCCGTGACTGGGGGATATCCCGCCAACGCTACTGGGGGGCACCGATCCCGATGGTCCACTGTCAAACCTGTGGCGTGCAGCCGGTGCCGCATGGCGAATTGCCGATCAAACTGCCGGAAGACGCTGCCGGCAGCAAAACCTGTCTGCCCCTCCACCAGCGCCCGGACTTTTATGAAACAACCTGCCCCAGGTGTGGTGAGGCCGCCCGCCGTGAAACCGATACCATGGATACCTTCATGGAATCCTCCTGGTATTTTGCCCGTTTTACCAGCCCCGGTCATCAGACCGGGCCTCTGGATAAAGCCAAGGCCGGCTACTGGCTGGCCGTCGATCAATACATAGGCGGCGTCGAACACGCCATCCTCCACCTACTCTATTCACGGTTTTTTACCAAAGTACTGCGGGACCTCGGCTATCTCGGTATCGACGAACCCTTCATCAATTTGCTGACTCAGGGGATGGTGATCAAAGACGGGGCGAAGATGTCCAAATCAAAAGGCAATGTCGTTGACCCCCATGAATTGATCGAGGCCTATGGCGCCGATACCGTTCGGCTTTTCAGCCTTTTTGCCGCACCTCCGGAGAGGGATCTGGAATGGAGTTCCCAGGGTGTTGAAGGCGCCTCCCGGTTTCTCAATCGGGTCTACCGGATGATCGTACAACACCGGTCAATGCTCGAAAATGCCGAAGTGATCCCTGATCAACTCAGCGAAGCAGGGCGCTCTTTGCACCGAAAGACCCACCAGACCATCCGCCGAGTAACCGAATCGATCGAACAGAATTTCCATTTTAATACGGCGATCAGCGCGCTGATGGAACTCTTTAACAGTCTCAACGCCAGTCTCGGTGAGGATCTGCACCAGAGGCCGGAATCTGGCGTGGTCCGCCAGGCGGTGGCTGTTCTCCTCCAGCTGCTGTCACCGATGGTTCCCCATTTTGCCGCAGAGATGTGGCAGTTGGTCGGCGAGGAAAATGGCCTGGAAAAACTCCCCTGGCCTCTTTTCGATGCAGAAGCAGCCAAAGAGGATCAGCTGACCATCGTCATTCAGGTCAACGGCAAGGTCAGATCACGGCTGCAGGTTCCTGCGGACATTGACGATAACGATTTGATTTCCCTGGTAATGAAAGACCAAAACACCGTGAAATTTCTCGAAGGCAACTCCCCGAAAAAGACCATTGTCGTCAAGAAGAAGCTTGTGAATATTGTCTTTTGATACTACTATCCTAGGCGGTTTTACCAGATCTGCTTTGGTTTTTATTCAGCACAGGAGAGAAGACGTGAAAACATTGCGGTACTTGCTGCCCCTACTGGTTGTCACCCTGATATTTACCGCCTGCGGCTACCACAATCCCAACGTCTACAGTGGTCCGGATAAGGCTATATATATGGCCGAATGGAAAAACCGTACCAGTGAGATGGGGCTGGATTCAAAAATTTTTCGTACCCTGACCCGCTGGTTCCAGTACTCCAAGTCGATATCCACCGTGCGGGTCAAAGAGGGGGCAGATCTGGTACTGGCTGGGGAGATTGTCTCGATCGAACTGCCGAGTCTTTCGTATGGTGCCGGCAATGTCGCCACCGAAGTCAAGGTGAGACTGCGGGTCCGCTACATCCTCAAAGAGATTGCCACCGGCAAAATCATTCTTGAGGTGGGCGATGAAACCTGGACTGAGGAGTATCTGGTCTCGGCCAATTCAAGTCAGAACCTGGATAACGAAGCCGCTGCCCTGGACAAAATTGTTGAAAATCTCAGCCAGAAGATCTACCAGCGGACCGTGGCCGAGTTACCCAAACTTTAATGGTTGTCCCTGACTGGTGAGAAACGTAGTTTTTTTGCTGGTTCCGGCCCGGGGAACACAGAGCGTTTGCTTCGCAGCGCGGCCCATTTTGAGGGAAGGGAGCTGCGAAGCACAACTCTTTCTGGCCCGGGTGTAAGCTGCCATGTTGCACATAGGATCCCTGCGTTTTTCCTCCCCCCTGGTCCTGGCCCCGCTGGCCGGCTACAGTGATCTCCCCTTTCGTCTACTCTGTCGGCGTTTTGGTGCTGGTTTTGCGGTAAGCGAGATGATCAGTTGTCATGGTCTTAGCTACCGACAGCCTGCCACTGAACGGATGCTTCAGTCGGTTACCGAGGAGCGACCGGTTGCTTTTCAACTCTTTGGTGCCGAGCCGGAGGTCATGGCCGATGCGGCGGAGATCATTGCCGACCGTTCCCCGGAAATGATCGATCTGAATATGGGTTGCCCGGTGAAAAAGGTCACCAAACGGGGTGCCGGGGCTGCCCTGATGACCACTCCCCGCCTGGCAGAGGCGATTATCACAGGTATTGTCACCCGGGTAAATATCCCGGTGACGGTAAAATTCCGCTCCGGCCCAGATCGCGGCAATATCAACGCAGTGGAGTTCGCCCGGATGGCCGAGGCTGCCGGTGCCGCCGCACTCACTGTCCATGCCCGGACCTGGGCTCAGGCCTTCTCTGGGTCCGCCAACCCTGAAGTGATTGCCGCAGTTAAAGCAGCGGTGAAGATACCGGTTATTGGGAATGGCGACATCGACTCCATGAGCAAAGCCCGCCGCCTGATGGCCGAAACCGGTTGTGACGGGGTAATGATCGGCAGGGCGGCAATTGGTAACCCCTGGGTTTTTCAGGAAGCCGGCCGGCCGAACCACCCTGCTGCCGTCGCCGAGGTTGCCGAACAGCATCTTTGCTTAATCGAACAGTTTCTCCCGGCGGAGCGCCTGCTTGGCTCGATTAAGAATCAACTCGCCAGATATTTCAAGGGATTGCCGGGGAGTTCCGAGCTGCGCCGGCAAATCTTCGCCGCGCCGTCCCTCCCCGCCTTGAAAAGGCTCCTCCGCTCCACCTGCAGCGACAGGGATTCCGTGATTGAGTGAAGGTGTCCGGGCAGCGCGCCGTCTGTTGCGCTATGGTTTATCCTCGGAGAATCAGGTTGCACCTGGCAAGGTATTTCCCGATTATTTTTGCAAGAGGGCAATCTTTTTTTCCAGTTCTTTTGCCTCCGTGCGCATTTTCTCGGGCAGCTCTTGGTCGCGTAGCGCACTCTGCAGGTGATGTTCCGCTAAAGGCAGTTTTCCCTCATAGAGGTTAAATTTACCGAGGTAGAATGACGCCATCCCCCGCTCTTTTCGGTCGGCGGCAATCTGGCCAATTTCAAAATAGACCTTGGCGTATTCCGGCAGTTCGTATCGGACCCGGTTAAAATACTCTTCTGCCTCATCAAGCTTTCCGGTTCTGTAGAGCAGTTTTGCCAGGGTAAATGCGGCATACATGTTATTGCTGTTGTTTTGCAGGGCGTTTCTCAGAACCTGCTCTGCCTCGGCAATGCGGCCGGCGGTAAAGAGAAAAACCCCCTTGTCGACCTGCAACATTTCTTCATCAGGAAAGCCTTTGATCACCTGA
>JAZBOD010000207.1:0-9060 GCA_036350955.1 Desulforhopalus sp.
GAACGGCGGCGTCTGGTGGAAGAGGCCATGGCAGCGACCATGCTCGCCGCCAAAGGCCCCTTTCAACAGCATATCGAGGCGATGCGCTACAGCCTCTTTGCCGGAGGCAAGCGCTTGCGGCCGATACTCTGCCTGGCAGCGGCGGATGCGGTGGACAACTCCCCGTCCACCCGGGAAAACCTGCTGCCGGTGGCCTGCGCCCTGGAATGCATCCATACCTACTCACTGATTCACGATGATCTGCCGGCGATGGACAACGACGATCTGCGTCGCGGCAAACCGACCAACCACATCCTGTTTGGCGAAGCTGGAGCAATCCTCGCCGGCGATGGCCTGCTCACCTGGGCATTCGAACTCCTCAGCGCGGCAGGACAGAGCCGGCTCGCAGCCGAGCAACGGCTGGCGATTATCCACTGCCTTGCCCGGGCGGCCGGCCCCTTGGGCATGGTCGGCGGCCAGGCACTTGATATAGCGCACGAAAATACCGATTTCCCCTTTGCGGTTCTGCAAACCATCCACGCCAGCAAAACCGGCGCACTGATCACCTGTGCCCTCGAGGCTGGCGCACTTGGTGCTGGAGCATCTGCAGAGCAGACCAGTGGATTGAGGGCGTACGGCAACAAAATTGGCCTTGCTTTTCAGATTGTCGACGATCTCCTCAATGCCACCTCGACCACCGACGAACTGGGCAAGGCTGCTGGCTCGGATAGCCAGCGGGGAAAAGCGACCTACCCAGCTTTTTTCGGCATTGACGAAACCAGACGTCTGGCCAGGGTAGCGATCGACGATGCGGTTCTGACCCTGCAGGGGTTTGATCACCGGGCGGAGCCTCTGCGGGCACTCGCCAACTACATATTCACCAGAAGCAGCTGACCATAACCAGCGCGAGCCTTCGGCCACCAGGAGGGAGAGCATATTCCCATTCAGGTGCCAATAAGGGTTATTTTTTCCAATTTTCCGGCCATTGGTGCTTACAGTACTCAGCACACCAATCCGGCCAACGTCTGCCCTAAAATAGAGATATGTCAAAACCGCAACCTACGCTCAACACTTCTTCGGTACGTCTGTTGGAGAAGATCCATTCCCCGGCGGATATCCGCACGCTCTCCATAGCGCAACTCTCCGAGCTTGCTCAGGACATCCGCGACACCATTGTCCAGACCGTATCGCGAACCGGAGGCCATCTCGCCCCGGGTCTGGGGGTAGTCGAACTTACCCTGGCCCTCCACTATGTCTTTAATACCCCACACGATAAACTGATCTGGGACGTCGGCCACCAGTCCTATGCCCATAAAATCATCACCGGAAGATGTGCGCAGTTTGCCACGCTCCGCCAGTACAAGGGGCTGAGCGGTTTTCCGAAGCGGAAAGAGTCCATCTACGACGCCTTTGAGACCGGACACAGCTCAACCTCGATCTCCGCAGCGCTGGGCATAACCCTGGCCAAAGCCCTTCAGAGGGAGGAACACCGGGCAATCGCGGTGATTGGCGACGGTTCGATGACCGCCGGGTTGGCCTTTGAGGCCTTAAATCATGCCGGACATCTCGATAAAAACCTGATCGTCATCCTCAACGACAATGAGATGTCGATCTCACCCAATGTCGGAGCCCTTTCCAGCTTCTTAAGCCGCAAACTCACCGGCAGAACGATGAGTCGGGTCAAGGCCCATCTGGTCGAAAAACTGCAGGACTCCGACGTCGGGGAGAACATCCTCAATATTCTTCGCAAAAGTGAGGAGAGCTTTAAAAGTTTCTTTACCCCGGGAATGCTTTTTGAGGCCTTTAAATTCAGCTACATCGGTCCCATTGATGGCCACAACCTCGAAGATCTGCTCGAGACCATGGAGACGGTCCGTGACAACAGCCTGGGGCCGACGCTGATCCACGTTCTTACCCGCAAAGGCAAAGGATACGAGCCCGCCGAGAAAAATCCGGATATCTTCCATGGCATCGGCCCCTTTGACATTGTCAGCGGCCAGCCCCACCCCGCCAAGGGTGCGCCGAGCTATACCAAGGTCTTCGGTGAAACCCTCACTGAGATGGCCCGCCGGGATAAACGGATCGTGGCGATCTCCGCGGCGATGGTCTCGGGAACCGGTTTGAAAAAATTTGCTGAGGAATTTCCCAACCGCTTTTTTGATGTCGGCATTGCCGAACAGCATGCGGTGACCTTCAGTGCCGGTCTGGCGGTGGAGGGGCTCCGCCCGGTAGTGGCGATCTATTCGACCTTTTTCCAACGCGCCCTTGATCAGATCATCCACGACATCTGCATCCCCAATCTCCCGGTTACCCTGGCAATAGACCGGGCCGGAGTAGTCGGGGACGACGGCCCGACCCACCATGGAGTGTTCGACCTCTCCTACCTTCGGTTCATTCCCAATCTGGTGCTGATGGCCGCCGCTGATGAGGCCGAACTGCAGCAGATGCTCTACACCGCGGTCAATTACGACGGCCCGGCGGCTGTGCGTTACCCCCGCGGCTCCGGCCAGGGCGTGCCCCTCGCCGGGCGCCTGGAAAAACTTGAAATCGGTAAAGGGAAATTGCTCCGGGAGGGTAAGGACATCCTCCTGTTGCCGGTCGGAAACAGGGTGTACCCCGCCCTAGAGGCGGCGGAAGGGCTGAGCAAGGTGGGGATTGACGCCGCGGTCATCAACCCACGCTTTATCAAACCCCTTGACAGCGAATTGATCGGCGAGTGGGCCGAGCGGACCGGAAAGGTGGTGACCATTGAAGACAACGTCCGCAGTGGCGGTTTTGGCAGCACGGTCCTTGAACTGTTCAGCCGCCGGGGCCTCTATTCTGTCCAGACCTGTCTGCTTGGCCACCCCGATGCATTTATTGAGCACGGGCCGCAACAGATCCTCTGGAAAAACAGCGGAATCGATGCCCCGGCAATTATCCGGGCGGCAATAAAACTGGTCGGCCGCAGTGACCAGCCACAGCCTGCCAGCTGAGATCCCCGGCCAACTTCCCCCGGTCGACCTCTGGCGACCATTGGTGTGCCGCCCAGCGGCACACCACCCCTCATCACCGGATCACGCCTGGTTGGGAAAGTACCTGCGGTACCAGTCAACAAAGGCCGCGATACCGGTTTCCAGTGAAGTGTTGGGACGATAGTCGAAATCCCGGACCAGATCGTCGACATTGGCGTAGGTCGCCGGAACATCTCCGGGTTGCATGGGCAGAAGATTCATCTGGGCCTTTCGCCCCAGGCAGTTTTCCAAAACCTCAATATAGCGGAGAAGCTTTTCTTTGTTATTATTGCCAATGTTGTAGAGACGGTAGGGACAGTATGAACTGGCCGGATCCGGTTGGTCACCATCCCATGCCTGGTCCCCTTGAGGAATCCGCTGCATCACCCGGTAGACCCCTTCGACGATATCGTCAATATAGGTAAAGTCCCTCTCCATCGCCCCGTGATTGAAGACATCAATCGGCTGATTGTCGAGAATCGCCCGGGTAAAGAGAAAGAGCGCCATATCCGGTCTGCCCCACGGCCCATAGACCGTAAAAAACCTCAGACCGGTAGTGGCCAGACCAAAGAGATGACTGTAGGTATGGGCCATCAGTTCGTTGGCCTTTTTCGAAGCGGCATAGAGCGACACCGGGTGATCGACATTGTCGTGGACCGAGAAGGGCATCCGGGTGTTGGCACCATAGACCGAGCTCGAAGAGGCATAGACCAGGTGTTTGACCCCGGAATGCCGGCAGCCCTCGAGAATATTCACAAAACCGACGAGATTGGTGTCGACATAGGAGTGAGGGTTGACCAACGAATAGCGCACCCCCGCCTGGGCGGCCAGGTTGACCACAACATCAAAGCATTCGTCCCGAAAAAGTGCGGCAACCCCCTCCCGGTCGGCAAGCTCAAGATTGACATGACGAAAAAGCGGCCCCGCTGCAAGGGTCGCCATCCGGTCCCTTTTCAGCTGCGGGTCGTAGTAATCGTTGAGATTATCCAGTGCCACCACTTCAACACCGGCTGTGGTCAGCTTCCGGGCGAGATGTGCGCCGATAAAACCGGCCCCCCCGGTAATCAGGACCTTTTTCATATCACATTTTGCCATCTCCTCTCCTGCCCCTCCCTCTGGTATGCGTCAGCCAATGGAGCCCTTTGCAAAACTCTCTTTTCGCCCAAACTCGGCGTTATGCGCAAAATTTTATCCTCGGAAAATCCACTATGCCGGTGGGAATATTTTTCGCATGCCTTGATTTAGAACGAAAATCTCCGTTTTACAAAAGGCTCAATGATTAATCGTCAAAATCCCCTTCCGGCCCTTTGTCAACAACCAGAGACTTCGCCCTGGCGACTATCTTTTCCGCGGTCCACTCTTCGGGGTCTTCCCGGCGGCTGCCCTTGGCGCCGAGATCATGGCTGCCGGCACGAAGGAGTAACTCCCTGGCGTGGGCGGCACTCCCCTCGACGTTGAATACCCGGGTGAGCAGTCCGTAAACAAACTCCTCAACACCCTTGCTCATTCTTTCACGGATTTCGCGAGGTTGAGCAAGGATCAGATTATCCATCGCCAGGTTGAGGTTTTTTAAATTCCCCCCCTTCCAGCCCTTGGCGGCGGCGGCGGCAAGCATCTTCTCCCAGACCTCTTCACTCACTCCCTGGTCGGCAAGTTTGATAAAATTTCCGGAGCTGTCCTGAATCGCGTTGCCGTAGTCGTTGACCTCAAGCCCCCAGGAGACCATCTGCAGGGCAGTGGCGACGTTGGCCTTGGTGGTGCTGGTCTGGGCGGCTATCGCCCGCAATTTTTCAGAATTATTCCCAGAAGTGCCGTGCTGAGCGCCGGAGACCCCATAGGGGGAGATAGCCTGGTGAATTTTTGCGGTAAGTTCTACCTGAATCCCTTGTCCGCTCGCCTCGAGTCCATGGGAAGAACCGTTGTTCAGGGCGATCCAGTCCGGGAAAATTCCGTGCGCATTCAATCCTTTGACCAGAAAAGAGGCATCATCTACTGTCGAGAGGCCCTGATCCCCTTTGATCTCCCCGACTTCAGTCTCCAGGCCGGCCCAGCCGGGGATGAACCGGTTCAGGTCAATGTTGGCCAGGAGGTTTTTGTCATCAGCCATATGGGAAGCATCAACGGCAATCGAGGTAATACCCGCTTCGAAGATGGAGGGGATCTCCATCCGGGCAAAGGGAAGATCGGCCTCGCTTTTAATCCCGTAATGGTCGGCATGGATCGCCACCGGAATAGTAATCCCCAGTTCATTGCACATTGCATCGACATGCAGGGCAATATTGAAGAAATTAACCGGACAGTAGTTGCATTCCGAGCGGGCGATCTCGATGAGCAGGGTTGCATCGGCCCGCTGCGCGGCACGCAGTGCACCGCGAATGACCAAGGTATTGCGGCCGTTGGCGGCAATGGTCATCGCCTGACCTTTGGCGACCAGGGCCTGGTCGACCACCTTGCCGCTGACAATCAGCGCCCGGGAGTGGGGGAATCTTTTCACAATATTTGGTGGCCTGCCGATCTCAATCAGTTTGTCAAATTCTCCGCGGATAGCCATAACTCACCTCCAGCTTTACTCTTGTTAGTACCTGAGCGACTGGTTTCTGCTGGTTTGGCAGAAAGGCAATCGATTTCAAGAGACCTATCCCGTCTATCGGGGTTTGTATCCCGCGGTACCGTCCGGCGCGGGACAGATTGAAAAAACACTAAGGAGTCAAGTGATATATACCTCAGACCGGACAGAAATGCCAGTTCGTCTCCATCGGTAAACGGCCTTTCCTCCTAACTCTTTGATGTGCTCAAAGGGTAATCTTCGAAATATCAACCAGATGACTGCGGAGCATTATCTTGGTCGGTTCCATCCACGGAAGCAATTCTCTGTCTCGTGCAGAGCCGGCGATGACAGGCTTACCGCTCACCGTTTCCCGGAGCAGGGGGCGTGCGGAAACCGGAGAAACCGGTCCCACCAAAGAAGCTCACTGCGACAACGCTGATTTCGTAGAGGACGACCAGAGGGATCGCCATCATCAGCTGGTTGACGATATCCGGGGTGGGGGTGAGAATGGCGGCAATGACAAAATTAATCAGAATGGCATACTTGCGGTTTCTCTTCAGAAAACCGACGCTGACCATTCCGGCTTTGGCCAAAAACACCATGAACAGAGGCATTTCGAAAATCACTCCGAAGGCGAGAAGGAGGCGAATTGCCAGGGAAAAGTACTCACCGACCGCCGGCATTGAGGTGAGAAACTCGTTGTTGTAGCCAACCAGAAATTTGAACGCCGGTGGGAAGACAACCAGGTAACCAAAGGCCGCACCACCGATGAAGCAGAGCGAAGAGAGCAGGGAAAAAGGCACCAGTACCCGTTTTTCATGGCTGTACAGTCCGGGTGCGAGAAAACGCCAGATTTGCGAGAAGACCACCGGACTGGCAAGGAGAATGCCGCAGACCAGGGCAAGCTTTAGATAAAAAAAAACCCCTCCTGATATGAGGTGAAGATCAGCGTACTCCCCGCTGGAAGCACCTCGACCAGCGGCCGGAAAAACCAACTGCCAATCGGCCGGATAACCGTATACGAGAGACCAAAACCAATAAATATGGCAACAAAAGAGACAATCAGGCAGGAGCGCAGTTCACGCAGATGCTCGGTGAGTGCCTGTTTTTGTAATTCTGCACTGCTGTCTTGGTTGTCCATATCTGGTATACTCTAAAAAGAATCTCGTGCCTTTCCGACCGCCACCGCTTTAGTCTTCAGCGATTACAGCGCAGTTGCGTAACCGGCAGATGCCGACCCAGTAGGCACTGCCCGATAGATATTACCCCGCAGGCGGAACGGGCAAAAAGCCCGCCGGCTGCTACGAGCCGATCTCCAGTCGGTCCCGGAGAATTGCCATGGCCAGAGAGCAGCACCCCGCGGGCGCTCCTACTGCCACAACCTGGCAGGTCTATATTGTCCGCTGCCAGGACGGAAGCTACTATACCGGGATCACCACCGACCTGGCAAGACGTATTGCCGAACACAACTCCACCGGTGGAGGTGCCCGCTATACCAGGCCACGTCGGCCGGTCAGCCTGGTCTACGCCGAAACCGCCCCGGACAGATCTGCCGCCTGTCGCCGCGAACACCAGGTAAAACGCTTTACCCCGGCAATGAAGAGGGCCTTGATCAACCACGGTGCACCTTCCCCGAAAACACCCCGGCCCGACACGCCTGCTGCTCTGGCAGATGAGTCCCCAAGAGATTGATCTCTGCAAGCCGTCACTCTGTAAGCCAGGAAGCTCCTCTGTTATGGGGGGATTCTGCCCTTTTGGTTACCGGCGTCATCGCCTGAGAGCTGGGTACTTTGCAGAAAACCTCGCTGCTTTACTCTAAACAATCCTCTTGCCCGGCCAGCCTGGCCTTACTTCCAGCTGTGGCGCTTCAACCAGCAGCACATTGTCGGGTGCACACCGCGCACCAACCAGCAGGGCTCGACAAGGTACCAAAATGGTGGGGATGACCCACCCGACAACCACCTGGTACTCACGGTCCGGTCACCCGGAGAAACCGGCTGCGGATTTTCTCGGAGACCTCCCGGGTCAGTTCGAGTACCCGATCGGCGTAGGTTCGGGAAATGGTGCCGGTGCCGCAACTTGGGGTTATCAGGCTCTGCGCGTAGACAGTTTCAGCCACTATGCCCAGGTTTTCCAGTTGCCGGCACTGATCAAACCAGATATCGACCAGAGTGTCGGCAGTTTCACGGTCGATAGACTCTTCGGCGGTCGGCACGATACCGCTGGCCAAAATACCGCCTCGGGCAAGGAAGGTGTTGAGTTCTTCAGGGTAGAGGATCAGCTTATCGAAAAAGCCGTACGCGTCATAACTGATGATGTCCACCCCGGAGGCAAAAAGTACCGGCCATTCGGTGTTGGCGCAGACATGAATCCCGGTCAGACCACCCTCTTCCCGGACCCCTGAAAACACTTCATCCAGGCAGATGCTGATGATCTCCGGGGTGACGGTGATAAAGGCTGAAGAACCAAGCCCGGCAAGTCCCGGCTCATCAAAAAAGACAATCGGTCGGGGGAGAATTTCGCCCATCATTCGGGCCTGCCAGCGCGCCTTAAGAGCCAGCAGCTTCACTGCGGCGTCACGCAGCTGGTCATTGTAGAATATCGCCCTCCCCTCGTTGTCCGCCAGGCTGGTAGCAAAGGTTACCGGCCCGGTACTTTGTCCCTTGAGGGCATAGAGGCTACCGCGCCGGGTTGTGGCATGGCGAAGAAAACTGGAAAATCCCGGGGCATCCTCCTGGTGGAGAACAAAACGAGACTCTTCCAGTGCCGCGCCCCCTTCTGTCACCAGCAGATACTCTTCGTAAAACCCGAGTATTTCTTCGGCAAAGTTTTCCGTCGTCGGGTCAACGAAGATCTTCCCGCCTCTTTCCATCAGGCCGGGCATTCCGCCGACAAACTGCCGAAGCATCCCCTCCCGGGGATGAACCGGCAACTGGGGCCAGAGGGGGATTTCCGGGGTGGCGGCAAAAATTTGCTCGATGGCTTCCTGGTGATCAGTCAAAGGAAGACTGCCGATCAACAGGGGGCGGCAATCCGGCAGAAAAAGGCCCATGGTCTCTCCATCAGTTGGTTTTTATAGATAAAGCACTTTGTCAAGCTTTGCCCAGACTGCCTGGACTTGCCTTCAACTCCGGTGCTTTTTGCGTATTCGGCAAGCCGCCTCGGTTTGCCTGGCAAAAATAATTCCGAACCGGGATTTGTCACCACCGCCAACGCAAAACTCCTTATCGCCCCATCAGGGTGGCCACCCCCCGCTCAAGCCCGTACAGAGAAAGAGGAAACATGGGCAGGACAGCGGCAATCCGGCCAATGCTCCTGGTACCGGGCCAGAATCTTTCCGGAAGCGGATTGAGCCAGATAGCGCGCGGAAAGGTTTCGGCGAGAAAACGCAACTGGTCGATTGAGGGCCGGCCGCTGCGCTCAAAGGCATAGATCGAACCATCGGCAGCCATCAGTTCATAGGGAGCCATGCTGGCGTCACCGACAACAATCAGACAGGTTTCCGGGTCAACCGTGGCGAAACTGCTGATCGGCACCGGA
>JAZBOD010000208.1:0-2153 GCA_036350955.1 Desulforhopalus sp.
GAAGCAGGGTGTCGCAGGTTATCGCCCACTCTTCCCCGGAATAGACCAGATCAGACGGGGAATGGCCGGGACAGGGGGTGACCGTAATTCCCAGCCGGGCAGGCAGATCTTCCTCCACCACCAGATATTTTTTCGGAAACGGCGGGAAAAGGGCGCCACTGAGAAAAACCCGGCGAAGTTCCTCCAGGTACTCACGGGGAAAACCATAGCTGGCCAGCAGCTGATACATCCTGGCCATCCTCTGCTCATGGTGGACAATCTTCAGGCTGTCTCGATAGGGCAGGTAGATGGTGGCCTGACTGTTCTTTTCTAGCCACCAGGCCAGGCCGTAATGGTCGATATGGCAGTGGGTGATCACCACGTGGCGCAACCGGCCAAGATCGATCTGGTCAGTCAGGAAGCGTTGCGCTTCCACCACCGGCGGACCGGTATCAAACAGAACCAGTTCATCCCCAAGCCAGGCGGTATAGCAGTGCACCGGACCGACCATATAGGGGGTATTGATGGTGTGCTGGATGATCTCGCCCATAACTGGTCAGGAAAAGCGGAAGTCAGGCTGTCAAGGAGGTGGCCCGCCTGGGGGACACCTCCTCAATTTCGTCAAGGTACCTATCCCCTCTACCGTGGGAGGGGATCATCGCTCTTGGGCTGGGGGCACCAGCCCGCTTTAGAACAGATATTTTTCCGTCTCACAGGCCGCCGCCGCCAGTTTGCGTTTGGCAACGAGCAGGCCACCGGCGTCGTACTTGCTGAACCGCCGCACCCCGGAGAGGATCATCGTCAGGGTATCGCCTTCCTCGACAAAAAATGCCGCCTTGCGCGCTGCGCTACCGGCGGTTTCCGAGGCCTCGAAGGCAAAGATTTTCACCGCCGAGGCGAGCAGTTCGGCCTTGCTCTCACTGACCCGGGGGGAAATCTTTTCGGCCCTGAGCACTGTACTCTCCAGGGCAAAGATCTGGATCGCCAGGTCGGCTGCGGCAAGGAGGATCTCCTGCTCGTTGGCAAGTTTATCCATGAATTTCTGAACCCCGACCCCGGCGAGGATCAGAAAGAGGGTCTTGAGGTTGTTGATCAGGGTTTTTTCGGCAATAAAGGGGATCGACTGGTCGAGTTCCTCAAAACTTGGGGTCATCAGCGACTCGAAGGCCTTCATCGCCTCCGCCTGCAGGGGCAACTCCCCTTTCATCGCCTTGCGGAGGATCATCCCCGGAATGAGCAGGCGGTTGATCTCGTTGGTCCCTTCATAGATCCGGTTGATCCGTTCGTCCCGGTAGAAGCGTTCCGCCGGATAGTCGCTGACAAAACCGTAGCCACCATAAATCTGCACCACTTCGTCCACCGTCCGGGCGAGCACCTCGCTGCAGAACACCTTGGAGATCCCGCATTCCGGGGCATACTCCTCGATGCCTTTGAGATACTCCTCGTAGTAGTTGTCGATCCCTTTGGGCACCATCGCCAGTTTTTCATCAAGCAGCCCGGCAAGGCGGTAGACCAGCGATTCGGAGGCAAAGATCGATGCGGTCAAATCGGCGATTTTCTCGGAGATCGCTCCAAAACGGCTGATCTGGGTATTGAACTGCTTGCGCTCGTTGGCATAGCGCACCCCGGCTTCAAGGGCCATTTTCGCCGCACCGCACACCCCGGCGCCCAGCTTGAACCGGCCGACATTGAGGACGTTAAAGGCAATCTTATGGCCTTTACCCTTTTCCCCGAGCAGATTTTCCGCCGGTACCCGGCAGTTGTCGAGAATGATCTGGGTGGTCGATGACCCCTTGATCCCCAGCTTCTTCTCCTCCGGACCGACGATCAGGCCGGGAAAGCTCTTTTCGACCAGGAAAGCGGTAAAATGCTCCTTGTCGATCTTGGCAAAGACCGTGAACAGTTCGGCAAAGCCGCCATTGGTGATAAACTGCTTGGTGCCGTTGAGCAGGTAATGGCTGCCATCTTCGGCAAGGGTAGCGGTGGCCTGAGCGCCGAGGGCATCGCTGCCGGAACCGGGTTCGGTGAGGCAGTAGGCGGCACACCACTCGCCGGAGATGATTTTTTCGAGGTACTTATCCTTCTGGGCCGGGGTGCCGTAGTAGATCAGCGGCAGGGTGCCGATCCCGGTGTGGGCGGCAAAAGCCACGGAAAAAGAGGCACCCCAGGCGATC
>JAZBOD010000209.1:0-4769 GCA_036350955.1 Desulforhopalus sp.
AAACCAACCGGATCGGCAGTGTCGTGAGAGATGGCAAAAGAGCGCAACTGCAGGTCACCGATGCATATCAGGTCACCGGTGGTGAATTCCTTCCAGGAATGGAGTTTACCCAACCGTGAATCACCTGCCTGGAAGGTGCCGACATTGGCCAGCGCCGGAATGGCGCAGCGCCTGGAGAGCACCCCGGCACCCTTGATATGGTCGTCATGCTCGTGGGTGAGGCAGATTGCCGCCAGCCGGTGCACATCACGGTCGATGGCATGCAGACGGGCGGCAATTTCCTTGCCGGAAAAACCGGCATCGATCAGAATTGCCGTTTGGCCACTTTCGATGTACAGGCTATTGCCTCGACTGCCGCTGCCAAGAAGAGAAAATCGCATGAGGATTACCGCCCGGTGTGACCAAAGCCGCCCACACCCCGGCTGCTCTCGGGCAATCTCTCGACCTCCAGCCAGCTGACCCGGCTCACCTCGGCCAGGACCAGTTGGGCGATCCGTTCACCCCGTTGCACCGTGTACGGAGTCCGGCTGAAATTGATCAGGGCGATCCGGATCTCCCCGCGATAATCGGCGTCAATAGTCCCAGGGCTATTGGGGATACCGATGCCGTGTCTGACGGCCAGACCACTGCGCGGCCGAACTTGAAACTCATACCCTTCGGGAAGGGCAACCCCGAAACCAGTTGGAATCAGCACAATTTCACCCGGGGCGATCACCACCGGATCTGATATTGCCGCCTGTACGTCCAGGCCAGAGGCTCCGGCCGTTTCGTAGCGCGGCGTGAAAAGATCGCGTTCCGCTTCTGGCAGAAACCAGCAGATCTCGACCTGGTGAATATTGCTTGCCATAACCATACCTCAGCACCTCGCAAGACATAAAAAAGGCCGCCTCCCGGGGTAAGCGGAAAGCGGCCAGAGGTTGAACAGCACCGGAGTGCAGACTACTCGGTGAGCAGTGCCTTGCGGCTCAAACGGATTCGTCCTCGACTGTCGACATCGAGAACCTTGACTTCGATTTCATCACCTTCCTGAACCACATCGGTGACCTTGGAGACCCGCTTATGGTCGAGTTCCGAAATGTGCACCAGACCATCGGTACCCGGCAATATTTCAACGAAGGCACCAAAATCCTTGATGGTTTTGACCACGCCTTTATACACCGCACCGATCTCCGCTTCCGCGGTCAGGGCCTTGATCTTCTCTACCAGTGCCTCCGCCAGGGTTCCGTTTAAGGCAAACATTTTCACCAGGCCACTGTCGTCAACTTCGATCTTGGCATCGAACTCGGCACAGAGCTCTTTGATAATTTTGCCGCCAGGGCCAATGATGTCCCGGATCTTATCGGGATTGATCCGGTGGAGGAAGTACTTCGGCGCATGATCGGCGACCTTGTCGCGGGCCTCGGCAATCCCTTTGGTCATCTCAGCAAGTATATGAATTCGGCCCTCACGAGCCTGGGCCAGTGCCTTGCCCATGATTTCCCGGTCGACCCCGTCGATCTTAATGTCCATCTGCAGCGAAGTGATCCCGTCGTTGGTGCCGACCACCTTGAAATCCATATCGCCGAGATGATCTTCGTCACCGAGGATATCGGAGAGAATTGCCAGCTGATCTCCAGCCTTGATCAACCCCATGGCAATCCCTGATACCGGGCAGCGCAGGGGAATGCCGGCATCCATCATCGCCATGCTGCCGCCGCATACTGTGGCCATCGACGATGAACCATTCGACTCGAGCACCTCAGAAACCACCCGGATGGAATAGGGAAAATCCTCCTCAGACGGGAGTACCCCTTCAAGACCGCGGGTCGCGAGATTGCCATGACCAATATCTCGGCGCGAAGGTCCCCGGAGAAACCTGGCTTCGCCAACGCAGTAGGGAGGAAAGTTGTAGTGAAGCATGAAGCGGTTGAGTTCCTCACCGTAGAGGGTTTCGATCCGCTGTTTATCGCGTTCGCTGCCGAGGGTGGCGCTAACCAGGGCCTGGGTCTCGCCACGGGTGAAGAGTGCCGAACCGTGGGCGCGGGGTAAGAACTGGGTTTCGCAGCTGATATCCCGAATTTCGTTGAATTTTCGACCGCCGATCCGGATCCCGGTGCTGACGGTTTTTTCCCGCATGAAGCTCTTTTTAAAGGCGGAAAGCGCCTCTTTGATCTCTCTGGCCCGCTCTCCCTGGGGATCGAGTTCGGCAAGAACCTCGCCTTTCAGTGTGTCATAGACCCGGCCCCTTTCCAGCTTATCAACCGTCGTGTAGACTTTTCCCATGCCGGCGGCAGCAATTTCTCTTACCTTGGCGTGGAGGGCTTCGTCGATCTCCGGCGTAACGACCTGCCGTTTGGCCTTTCCCGAGGTTTCCCGGAGCTGCTCCTGGAGATCAATCAGCGGCTGTAGGTGGGTAAAGGCGTAAAAGATGCCGTTAAGCACCTCGTCCTCACTCAACTCGCTGGCCTTGCCCTCAACCATGACCACCGCTTTTCTGGTACAGGCTACAACGATATCCATCGTCGAGCTTTTCAACTCGGTATTGGTCGGGTTGAGGATATAGCGACCGTCAACAAAGGCTACCCGTCCTCCGGCTACTGGACCGGCAAAGGGGATGTCGGAGAGGGTAAGGGCGCACGACGCCCCGGTCAGTGCGAGTACATCGGGCTGGACCTCCTGGTCCGCCGACAGGACGGTGGCAATAACCTGGGTTTCTGCACTGTAGCCAGCGGGGAAGAGTGGCCGCAAAGGGCGATCGATGATCCGGCAGGTAAGCACTTCGTTATCGCTGGGACGGCCAATTTCCCGACGGAAGTAGTTCCCGGGAATTCTTCCTACCGAAGCCAGTTTTTCCTGGTATTCGATGGTCAACGGCAGGAAATCGGCATCGACCCGGCCTTCAGCGGCACCAACGGCGGTGACCAACACCATCGTCTCGCCTGAACGGATCAGGATAGACCCAGAGGCCTGTTTGGCAATTTTTCCGGTTTCGATGGAAATCTTTTTCCCATCAATTTCTGTTTCTGCTCTATTAAACATGATTTCTCCAACGGTTCAGCAACAGGGAAGGGCGCAGTGCCAATTTTCTCGACTGGATTATCCACCAGCCCCGTTTGCTCTTTTCTCGGATTCCCTTGCACAACAAAGACCTCAACCACACCCACTCTACAGGGACTGATTGAGGTCCTCCGCAGGCGACACGCCTGCGCCAACAAGCGACCTTTCCTTCATGATGCCTACTTGCGGAGACCCAGTTCCTTCAGCATCGTTTTGTAACTGTTTACATCTTTTTTCTTGAGATAATCGAGCAGGCTACGTCGTTGACCAACCAGCTTGAGCAAACCCTGCCGGGAGTGGTGATCCTTGGCATGAGTTTTAAAATGCTCGGTAAGATACTGAATACGCTCGGTAAGCAGAGCTATCTGCACCTCCGACGATCCGGTATCTGTGGGATGAGTCTTAAACCTTTCAATGATCTCGTTCTTTTTGACAGCTGACTGTGCCACGACTAACCTCCTGAACCTGTATGATATGTTCTACCTTTAGACAATCGTTGATGTCCCACTGAAAACCGCACTAGGGCCGGAGTATCGCCAAGCCCTGCGGACAGCCGGTCTGTACTGTTGGTGGCGAAACCGCAAACCGGAATAAACCTGCGAGCCGACACACTAGCCAACTCCGCCGATTATTGCAATAGTTTAGATATTTCGGCGGGCGCAATCACCCTCTCCAGACACCTCGTCCGGGCATCTTCACCGCAGAGCTGATCCCAGCTCAAAGCCGACTGCACAGAAAATGGCCCGCAACGAGTCCGGCGCAGCTGGACCAGGTGGGCACCACAGCCCAGTTTTTTCCCGATATCGGCACCAAGAGTCCTGATATAGGTCCCTTTGCTGCAGACCACCTGGAGTGGTAAATCCACCACGGTCCCGCTCAGATCGCCATCACCATCGCTACGCCGCAAGAGAGCAATATCAATCGCCCTGGCTTCCTTTACCACGGTAATCCCTTTACGGGCATAGTGGTAAAGGGGTTTCCCCTGATGTTTCAGTGCCGAATAGGCTGGCGGCACCTGCATCTGCGGTCCACGAAAACCGGCCAGGCAAGACTCAATTTCGGCACCACTGAGTTCTCCAACCGGCTGACCTCCGGTAACTTGCCCCTCGGTATCCTGAGTTTCGGTTTCAACCCCCAGCCGCAACGTCGCCAGGTACTCCTTGTCCCCGGCCATCAAAGTGGAGATCAGTCTGGTGGCAGCCCGGCCGGCGGCGAGAATCAGCAGGCCGCTGGCAAAAGGATCGAGGGTACCGGCGTGGCCGACCTTTTTCATTTGAAGAACCGAACGTAGCCGGCGCACAACCTGAAAGGAAGTGAGCCCTACCGGTTTATCAACCAGAAACACCCCGGCGGTAAAATCGATCATCATCGGAGGGGCAGGGCCAGAATGTTTGCGCAGACACCGCTCAACCGGATCATTCACTCGGATCGGGCATCAGCTTGGCCAGTTCCTGATGAATTTCCCGACGAACCTCATCAATTGATTTTCCCCTGACCCGAAATCCCGCAGCGTTGCGATGGCCGCCGCCGGAAAACCGGCGAGCAACACTTGCCACATCGCACTCTCCCTTGGCCCGCATGCTTACCGCAATCTCGCCGCAGGCTGCCTCTTTGATCAAAACAGCCACCTGAACCGAGCGCAGCGAACGGGGAAAATCGATAAACCCTTCAACATCCTGCAGTGTCGCGCCACTCTTTACCAGCATCTCTTCCGAAACATGCATGAAAGCCGC